>JBKGYS010000001.1:0-60867 GCA_046545955.1 Spirochaetales bacterium
CCCTGCGGGCAGCCCCTCTATAGCCTCGCCTATTCCCGCACCCAAGTCGGTACCGGGGGTTGTTATCATACCCGGGCCAGCCGTTGAAAGCACGTATTCGAGGGCGATTCTGTCGCCGGTAACGGGAAGAACACGGCTTGCCCCCCCGCGAAACACCGTAATCCCTACTCTACTGTCCGGGAATCGATCGAGAAGAGAGCTTACTGCGTCCCGCGAGGCATCGAGCCGGGAAGGTGATACATCCGCCGCGTACATACTGCGGCTCACGTCGAAGGCAATCGAGATATCGAGCTCGCTTCGCTCGCTTTCTACGTCTTCCTCGCCCCATACAGGATCGGCGATAGCGATCACAATACTCGCAAACATAAGCACGGTCGCGGTCGAAGATACAATCCACTTGAACCAAAGTACACGCTCGACATTCTGCCTCTCCTGCGCAGGAATGAGTAGACGAATATCACGCAATCCCAGCAAGTACGCCCGGATCAGCAGAAGAACCACAGGTACAAGCCCGGCCAGTGCCCAGAGCACAATCGGTTGTTCGAAGTTCACAGGACCTCCCGCAAGAAGAGGGTTTTTACCAGGAACTCGAACAAGAAAAGGATAGCGGCAATCGAGAGGTACAGCCGATGCAGTGCCTCAAGCCGGACCGAAATCCGACTCCGTCGCTCTACGGTCTCGAGACTGTCAATACTCTCGAAAATCTGCGCGAGACTTCGTTCTGTCGCCGCGTTGTAGTACGAACCGCCGGTGCTTTCTGCGATGCTTTGCAACTCCTCCTCGTCGAACCCTCGCTCCATAAGCGCCTGATAGCGGCGGCCGGTATTCGGATCAGTAAAATCGATTCCGACCTCCTGCTGCGAACCGACACCGATCGAGTATACGGGAATTCCAAGATTCGAGGCCATTTCAGCAGCCGGTTGCGCCTCGACAAGTCCGGTATTATTCACGCCGTCGCTGAGGAGTATGAGCATTTGCCTCGGAGCATCGGAGTTCTCGAGGTGCATCGCAGCCAACGCGAGCCCATCGCCGAGCGCGGTGCCGTCGCCAAGCTCCATGATCTGCAGCTCGTTCATTCGTTCGAGCAGCAACTCGTGATCGGTTGTCGGAGGCACGCGCAACGCCGCCTCGCGCGCGAACGTGACGAGCCCGATAGCATCATTCTGACGGTTCTCGACGAATTCCCCTATAAGCTCCCGCGCGCCGTCATAACGACGATTATCGCCGAAATCGGTTGCCGCCATAGAAGGCGACTCGTCGAGAACAATAACGATATCCATTCCACGGTCGAGAAACACTCGCTCCCGGTGCACTCGCGCCGGGCCGGCGAGTGCGACGATCAGAAACACAACCCCAACCCAGAACGACACCGCCGCGAGAAACTTCAGCACTGCGTAGGATGTCAGTCCCGGCGAGAAGCCTCTCGCACCGTAAACCTGAAACCCGAATCGCAGTCTCCCGCCTCGTCCCGGCCAGAAGTGCCGCATGTAGATCAGGAACGGAAGAAACATAAGAAGTAGAAGAATCACCGGTCGCTGAACGCTCAGCATAGTAGTCAGGCAGCCTCCGTTCCTGCGAGACGACGAATCGGTCGAAACGCTCTTCGCCTCACTCGCGACTCGTTTCTCTCCTCGAGTACCGAAACCAGCGTGACGACCGTCTCCAGATCGTCTCGACGCTGCTCGGAATCGGCCCCTTGCGAGGCAAACTTCACCAGATCGGCCCGCTGAAACAGCGCGTTGATCCTTTCGCGCATTGCATCGTCTTCGATACTGCCCTGCAGAAGGAACGGGACCTCGTTCGCGGTGGCAACCATGAAATCCGGATGAAGACGCTCGGACAGGTACTGCCTCAAGTCATCAACGAGCCGTATGTAAAAGTTGCGTGCGTTGAGACTATCGAATAAGGTTGATATTTCCCGGATCGATCGCAAAAAAAGCCTGAATGGACGATTCGCCCGATGCGCCGCGAGAGCGGTACCAATCCTGCCGACAACCGCGACCGTGAGGCGGTACAAGGCGAACGGCGCGCTCACAAGCACAACGAGCAATACAAGCGCAATTACCTGAAATCCAGGAAGAAACCCGGGCGCCTTCACCGGTGCGAGCTCGGCCGAGCCGTCCTCCGGGAGCACACTTTGCACTCGGAACCGTGCTCCCGATAACGTGCCCGGCCCGACATCGATTTCGGGGACGGTTAACGTTCCCGTGCGGAAGGGGCTGAGTACGAGTCGGATTTCCCGGTCGTCATCCCGCTGAATCATTCGCATACTGCGAATCTCAACCGACTGATTTGACGGATACTCCTCGGGAAGCTCAATCTGCTCGGGTTCATTCGATCGCAGGACAACGCGCATTTCGACACGATCTCCCACCGAGATTTCGTTTGGAGAGATCGTCGATTCGAGGATTGCGAGATCCCCATCGGTCGTTTCCACCTGGTCTGCGCTTTCGTCCTGCGCCGACGTTTCGATCGGTATCAGGCTCAATGCAGCAACCAGCAACCAAATGACCGCAAGCCCACGACGGGCCAGCGCACGACTCGAAGGAAGGACGAAGCGGCTTCCCGACAGATGAAAGCACGGTGTCGCAGCGGCCAACACTCGCATTACCGCTTCCTCTGCTTGAAATACTGAATGAGACGCCCGGCTGGGTCGTCGTCGGTGCGAATCTCCAGTGTTGAAACACCCCGACGTCCGCACTCACGCAACCACTGCCGCCGGTGCATCTGCCAGAAACTATGGTAATCGGTGCGATACGCCCGAGACCCGTACGCGAGGATCTCGCGTCCGCTCTCCGGATCTTCGAGGCTTATCAGCCCCGACCGCGGAAACTCGATATCCAGCGGATCGACAATTCGAATCGCCAGGGTATCGTGGCGACGGGCGAGCGTACGTAACTCCCGGTAATAGTCGCTCGTCTTGAAGTCGCTGATCACCACGCAGATACCGCGCCGGGGCAGGGCTTCGCCGACGGTCCGCAGCGCGAGCGCGAGATCGCTTCCCTTTCCCTGCGGCCGAACCACGAGCATATCCTGAATAATGCGCATCGCGTGTTTGCGCCCCTTTAGCGGCGGAATCCAGTGCTCGATTCGGTCGCTGAAGAATCCGGCTCCCACCCGATCGTTGTTCCTGATCGCGGCGAAGCTGAGAAGCGCAGATACCTGCGCGGCTGTCTCGAAGCGGCTGTTCATCGCCTCGAACGGACGGATACTCCCGGAAACATCGACGAGGACAAAAAGAAGCATCTCGCGTTCCTCGCGAAACGTTTTGGTAAACGCGCTATTCATCCGGGAACTGACGTTCCAGTCGATAAGACGAGCGTCATCGCCCTCGGTATACTCGCGCACCTCATCGAACTCGATTCCCGGTCCGCGGAATACCGAGCGGTAATTTCCGCTGAACAGTCCATCGACGAGTTTTCGAGAGGCTAATTCAAGATGTTTTACCCGCTCAATTAGGCGAAGGTAGTCGGATTCCGAACGGGCCATGATATTCCCCGGCTAAAGGTGCCGGCCTACGGCACCGGAATTGCCTGAAGCAGTTGCGTTACGACGTCGTCGGTGGTCAACTCTTCGGACTCTGCTTCGTAGCTCAATACGATTCTGTGCCTCAGTACGTTATGCGCTACTGCCTTCACGTCGTCCGGGACTACATAGCTTCTCCCGTCAAAAAGGGCGTGTACCTTTGCACAGCGAAACAGGTAGATACTCGCACGCGGACTCGCGCCGAAATCAATATGCCGGCTGAAGCGGTTGGCGTTATTGTCGGTCTGACGCGAGGCTATGACGAGTCGAACTATGTATTTCTCAATTCGGGCGTCAACATTAATGCGGGACGCGGTTTCACGGATCCGTTTGAGATCCGGCTGAAACAGGATTGTTCGAAGGTCGATCCTTTGGTGATTTCCCACCCTATGCAGAATATCGAGCTCCTGCTCCGCACTCGGATACTCAACACGGAGCTTCAGAACGAATCGGTCGAGCTGAGCCTCGGGAAGAGGGTACGTTCCCTCCTGCTCGATCGGATTCTGCGTCGCGAGAACGAAAAAAGGATCGGGCAACGGGTAGGTCTCGTCTCCGAGCGTGACCTGGTGTTCCTCCATCGCTTCGAGTAACGCCGATTGAACCTTCGCAGGCGCGCGGTTAATTTCGTCGGCCAGGACGACGTTGGAAAACACAGGGCCTTTTCGCGGTACGAACTCGCCTGTCTGCTGCCGATAAATCATGGTACCCACGAGGTCGGCAGGTAAAAGGTCCGGGGTGAACTGTATGCGCTTGAATGTTGCGTCGAGCGTGTCCGAGAGGCTTTTGATGGTCCGTGTCTTGGCGAGTCCGGGCACGCCCTCGAGCATTACGTGCCCGCCGACGAGCATACCCATAAGCAAGCCGTCGACAACCGGTTTCTGTCCGACGATCGCCCGACCGACTTCTTTGCGAACGCTGTCGAGTCGGTCTCCCGCTTTCTTAACCTGGGCTTTGAACTCGCCCTGCTGTTCGCGCTCTACCTGGCCATGCTGCGTCGATGTCCAACTGTTTGATGATGTGTCCACGTGATCCTCGTTTTTTGCCGCGCATTCGAAACGTGACTATTCAGCGCGGAGCCGAACAGAACGTCGTCACCAATTACGAGACAATCAGCTCCGGTAGTCGGCGTTCTCATGAACGTATTCGTCGGAAAGATCGCTTCCCAACACCCGAGCGCTGCCGGCGCCCTGCCCGCATTGGACGTACAGCTCCACGTTTCGCTCGTGCTGTGGATATCCGCGCACACGCGGGTTCATGGCAGCTCGTTTAAGGTAGGAGGATAGTTGAATCTCCTTTTGCCGGTCAAGGTGAAACTGCCCACCGCTGAATACCGGCGTATCGCCGAGCAGGATGTCCAAGGTAGCCGGATCGAAGCGCAAACCGTGCTTGCCGGCGCAGTCACCGAGCGCTCCGAGGATACGCCCGACATTCGGATCGTTTCCGTATACCGCGGTTTTAACAAGCGGACTGTTGACCACCGCCTTGCCGAGCAGCCGTGCTTCGGCGTCGCTTCCGGCGCCTTCGACCGTCACACGAATGACATGCCCGGCCCCCTCACCGTTGCGAACGATATCCTCGGCCAGTTGTGCACACACGTGTTCTACCGCTTCCGCGAACGTACTGCGATCGATCGCCCCACGGCGCTTCGAGGAGAACAGAAGGGCCATATCGCTTGTACTCTGATCGCTGTCGATACTGATGCAGTTGAAGCTCGCGGACACCGCCCGCGGTAGTACGCTTCTGCACGTCTCACGATCTACGTCGAGGTCTGTTACGATGAACGCGAGCATTGTTGCCATATCGGGCTCGATCATACCGGCGCCTTTCGCGATACCGACCACACGCCCGCTACCGACCGAAACCGACCGCAGCTTCGCGTAACTGTCGGTGGTCATGATGCCGGTCGCGAACGACAACGCACCGTCGCCGGAGAGCGTGTTCGCGAGCTCTGGAATTTGTGCACTCATATCGGAAACCGGAAGTTTCCAGCCGATAATACCGGTACTCACCGGGAACACTTCAGAGGGGTTGCAGTGTATCTGCCGAGCAAACGAGGAAGCGAGCGACACAGCGTCCTTCTCGCCATCGCGGGCGCAGACATTGGCAATCTTGTTGTTCACCAGCACACCGCGGCAGAATTGTTCGTGTATTCTTTGTCGCCCGATAATGACCGGTGCCCCGGCGACGGCGTTTCGAGTGAAGACACCGGCGAACGAGTCGGTCGGCTCGTCACACACCAGCGCGCTGAGGCTCATTCGGTACGGCTCAAGAGTCGGGCGCTCTTCGGGGGTAAAACTCAATCCGACGGATCCGGCGCGAAACCCATCCGGAAGCTCGATCTCACGATCGAGGTATTCGAGGTAGGACTGTTCGTCTTCAAAGGCAGGCATACGAAGCCCTGAGTATAGCGCCAAAAACCCGACGAGTCAGCCCGTTGGCGACGGCGAGCCGTTCACTGTCTTTCCAGTACCCACAGACCCTGCCGGCCGGTGGACGGCAATAAGCGCATGAAAGTCGCTCATGTAACACTGAGAACCAATCAGGAAAAACGCATTGGCACGGGAAGCGCGTATTAGCTACTCTCAGCGGCATGAACCATACTCTTCTCGCTAGAACTTTTTCTTTTGTCGCGGTCTCGCTCGCCATCCTGAGCGCAGCACCTGCCTGGTCTGAAAACGGATTGCCCGTCGGCGAAGCAACATCGTTTTCCGTTCAGGAGCGGGAAGGCTATACACACGTGCACGTCGAGACACCCTGGCCGGGGGCCGACTCCGGTTTCGAGTACGCGCTGGTGGATCGAAACCGCGACGACCACGGAGCAGAGCACGTCCCCGACGGTATGACTGTTATCAGAACACCGGTCGAACGGGTCGTAACTATGAGCACGACGTTTGTAGCAGGCTTCGAAGCGCTCGACGAGCTCGACCGCATTGTCGGGCACGAGGACCCTGACCTTCTCTACAGCGAGGCCGCCCGCGCACGCGCCGACGATGGGGATATCGCAGCCGTGGCGGCCGGCGGTGAACCCGATCTCGAAGTGCTCGTTGATCTCGAACCGGACGTTGTCATGGTCAACCAGTACGATCCGGCCGACGATACGGTGGATCGTATTGAAGAGGCCGGAATTACGGCGCTCGTGAGCGGTGACTGGACCGAGCAGTCACCGGTCGGCCGCATGGAATGGATATACCTGACCGGATTACTGACCGGAAAGACTGACCGCGCCGCCGAGTTCGTGGAGGAAACCGCGTCACGGTATGAGCGCCTCGCCTCAACGGTTTCCGGTGTCGACGAGCGCCCGAAAGTACTCATAAATGGCCCATTCGAGGGAAGCTGGGCCGTCCCCCGTGCGGATGCCTACTCGGCGCGGTTCATCGAGGACGCCGGCGGTGATTATCCGTGGAGCAACGAATCGGGGGACGGCAGCCTCTTTCTCGATACCGAGGCGGTGTTCGATCGAGCCGGGGACGCGGATCTCTGGATTAATCCAGGTCAGTGGCGGTCACTCGACGACATTGCCGACGAGCGGCTGTTGGAGTTCGAGCCGGTGGCGAGCGGAGAAGTCTATAACAATAATCGCCGGATCTCGGAAACCGGCGGTATCGATTACTTCGAAAGCGGTCAGATTCGCCCGGACGATATTCTCGCCGACCTGATCAGCATTTTTCACCCCGAACTCCTCCCCGATCACCAACGGGTGTACTACCATCGCCTTGACTAATTACGCGTCCCGCTTCGAAGGAGTCCGAAACAGTCCTCTGCGCGCCGGAGCCGTTCTCGTGGCGTTTTCCCTGGCGCTATTTGTACTCTTCAGCTTGCGAATCGCGCTCGGGTCGGTCTCTATTCCCATTGCCGACGTGTTTCGGGCGCTTTCCGGTCTTCCCACCGAGCGGGCCGCGGTGGCCACAATCGTAACTCGTTTTCGTCTGCCGCGCGCCGTAGCAGCGATCGCGGCCGGGGCGGCGCTCGGATCGTGCGGGGCGGCAATGCAGACCATCTTCCGCAATCCGCTCGCCGGCCCCTTCGTTCTCGGCATTAACGCCGGAGCGAGTCTCGGCGCGGCGCTCGTGCTCCTCGGTATCGCCGGAGGAACGGCGGGCGTCACCGCAGGAGTGCTCGCGGCCGGCGTCCAGGGTTCCCCCGCATTTTTCCTCGCAGCCGCCGCCTTTACCGGGGCCGCGCTTCTTATGCTCGTCGTACTCGCCGCGGCCCGCATCGTGTCGAACCCCGTTAGCCTGCTTGTCATCGGAATCCTCACCGGCTACACGGTAAACGCGGTGGTAAGCGTGCTCCTGCACTCCGCCGGCGCCGAACAGGTGCAGAGCTACATTTCCTGGACGTTCGGAAGCTTCGCGGGCGTCAGTCGCGCGCAGCTACCGGTTCTGGTCGGCGCCGTTGCCGCTGGAATGATACTGCTGTTCGGCGCCACGAAAATGCTCGATGCGGCGCTCCTCGGAGAGCGCTACGCCGAAAGCCTCGGTGTACCACCGAGGCGAATACGCCGGCGGGTCATCGTGTCCACCGCGTTTCTTGCCGGTCCGGTCACCGCCTTCTGCGGGCCGATTGCGTTTATTGGTATGGCCGCCCCCCACCTCGTGAGAACCCTCACCGGACGCAGCACACACCGGATTGTGCTTACCGGAAGTGCCCTTGCCGGCGCGGCACTCGCACTCGCCGGCGATCTTATCGCGTCTATGCCGGGGACCGACACGAGCCTTCCCCTCAACGCGGTAACGGCTCTTTTCGGGGCGCCTGTGGTAATCGCGGTCCTTCTCGGAAGCAGCACGCTGGAGACACGCTTATGACAGAAGAGCCCGGAACGAGGTATTCCCCGGACACGGCTGTCCCCCCGACGGCGCGTACTATCCTTTCAACGCACAACGTCGCCGTATCTCCGGCCCCCCGAAAGCCGATCCTGCTGCACGGGGTTAACATCAACCTGAAAGCAGGCAGGCTGCACGGACTCGCAGGCCCCAACGGGAGCGGTAAGACGACACTGTTATCAGCGCTCGCGGGGTTTCGCTCCCCAGCCGTCGGGGAAATTCGGATCGAAAGCGATCTCGTCGGCCGACTGCATCCGAGCGAGCGGGCAAAGCGCATTGCGGTTGTGCTTACCGAGCGTCAGGATCCGGCGTTTCTTCGGGTCGGAGAGCTCGTGTCCTTAGGTCGTCTTCCCTACCGCGGGGAGCAGCGAAGCGGCGAGGATGACAGGCGCATCTGCGAGCAGGCGCTCGATCGGCTCGGGCTTAGGGCACTACGCAATCGACGCGTGGCCACGTTGAGCGACGGCGAGCGGCAACGAGCACTGATCGCCCGAGCGGTAGCCCAGTCTCCGGACGTACTGCTGCTCGACGAACCGACCGCACACCTCGATGTGGCCGGCGAGGTGGAAATTATATCGTATCTGCTCGCAATAGCGCGGGAAAACCGAATCGCCGTACTCGCGAGCACGCACAAGCTGCATCTTATGCTGTCGTGGTGCGACACACTTTCGCTCGTCCATCGCGACGGAACGGTGAGAACGGGCGTACCGGAGGCGCTCGCGCTTTCAGGTGACGTGGCGAGAACGTTTAATACCGAAATCGTGCGTTTCAACGAGCACGATCTTCGCTTCAACGCCTGCCGCGTACGCGAGGCCTGGCAGGAGGTCTCGGTCCGCGCCGAAGGAAGCGAAGGCCTTTGGACCCGACGCGCGCTCGAGCGTATCGGGTTTATCGATCGCGAGAGGGCGAGTCTTGTAGTTCAGGTCGATGGTTTCCCCGATTCACCTCGGTGGCTGGTGTATCGCAGAGGCGGCTCGTTGTCTCCCCCGCCGGCTGAATTCCGTTCTCTCGACGACCTCGTCGAATACCTGTCCACCCTCGACGCCCGATAAGCTCACGGGTCGGCGGCGTCGCCGCCGTAGCGAGCGGCGAGACGACGCAAAGTCTGAGCGTCCCGGTAGAACGCATCCACCCGGTTGCCTTCCACCCCTCTGAGGCAGAGCCAGTGATCGTCGTCTACGTTGCGAAGGACCTCGAGGTATTCAGCCCATCGGTCGGTTGTCTCGCTGAGCATAGTAGTCTCGGCGCGTTCGTCGACACCGGTACAGTGAACTCCGAGCACGGCATCCTCTCCGGCACGAAGGTCTTCCAGATTTTCGTTCATGTTGCGGGCGTGCTGTGGATGCCAGAACACGTGTGCGGAATCGACCCGTGCTGCCGTCATTAATTCCATCGCTTCCCGAGCGCTACCGGCGAGAGACGAGGGATGCAGACCTATGGCGACAAGAATTCCCTGTCTTCCCGCCTGATCTACACAATCGGCGAGCGATTCGGCGACCCGAAGGCGCTGCTCTTTATCCGCGTCGCGAAGCGGCTGCCTGCCGGCGCGAACACGGATCGCCTCCGCGCCGAGGGTTCCGGCCGTGTCCACGATTTGCTCGATCGTTTTCCCTTCTTCAATCGGTTCATCGACCCCGTAGGATATAACCACCATTCCTGCTTCCTCGGTGACGATCCGTGCGTGCCTGGCCGCCTCGGTGTCGCCGAGCGGCACGTGGCAGCCGCCCTCCCACTCGATCCCCTCGATGCCGGCCGCTTGCGCGAGCCCGACGATACGCCTGGGGAATTGTTCGGGGAAGGTATCGGATGTAAGTCCGGAAAGCAGCATGGTAGTACGAATCTCCGTGGCAAGCCCGAGCGCCCGTATTCTTGTGTACGCCGAGAGCCGATGTCAAGGCGAACTCACACACGGTGCGCGGGTTTTTCTACTTGCCTGTTGTGTTCGTCACCGATACGGTGACGGAAGGCTATCTATGTACATACCAACCGAGGTTGTCGCAATTGGGATTACGCTGTTACTGGTACTCGCGGTCGTACTCGCGATTATCGGTTTGCGACGGTCGGCTTCATCGGGGAGCGAGGCAGTTGCCAGGGTGGAGGGTCGCCTTGCCGAAATTGAGGCGATTTCAAACCGGGTCGATGAACTCGCCGCTCTGTTCGCTGTGCCGCGCACCCGGGGAGAAGTCGGTGAAATGGTACTTTCCGACCTCCTGGCCAACTATCTGCCCGGCGAAGCCTACAGTCTGCAACACGGGTTTTCCGACGGCGGCAGGGTCGACGCGGCGATTCGACTCTCGGAAACCATAGTTCCGGTCGACGCAAAGTTCCCGCTCGAGGCGCTGCGACGCCACGACCAGGAACACCCCGATAAGAGCGAGTTACCCGCATCGGTACGAAAGACATTCGTGTCGCACGCGAAAACGATCGCCTCGCGCTACATTCGACCCGAAGAGGGCACTATGGATTTCGCGCTCATGTATATACCGAGCGAAGGCATATACCACCGTGTATTCGTTACCGATCCAGGTGACACAATGCGCGAAGTCCTATCGCTGCGCGTCGTTCCGGTGAGCCCGGGAACTCTGTTTCTTTATCTCCTTACCGTTTCTTACGGCTTACGGGGGCTCGCGTTCAGCAGGGAGCGAAACGAGCTTATCTCGCACGTAAGCGCCGTCCGCCGGGAGTTCAACGAGCTTTCGCGCACGGTCGACCTCCTCAGGGGTCACCTGAAGAACGCGACGAGAGCGGCGGATGAATGTGACACACGCCTTTCGTCTCTCGATCGCGGCCTTCACCGGCTCGAAGAGTAATCTGCACCGGCAGATGGTCGGAATAGCCGCTTGCCCGGTCCGACCGCCAGCGCATAGGCGCACCGGCGGAGGTGAGCATGTACGGTTCGGCAATCACTTCGAACTCGCCGGCGTATAATCCTCTCGATGTCTCGCCGGACGTACACCCGACGAATCCCGGACCAAGAAGTATGTGGTCAAGGCTGTTCCACGCGCCCCGAAACACATACGTGCCGGGAGGCCCTGAGTCGGCCCCGTCGGGCCGCCCCTCCCCGCGCGCCGTCCACGGCGAATACAGCAGCACCCCGTCTTCGCTTATTTCAGAGCGCTCCGGCCGGCTCGTGAGAAATATTCCGTCGCGCGGATCGTACTTACCGAGAAGCGCCTCCGGCCGCAACGCTGTCGAGTAGGCTCCGTCGAGTCGTGTATACTCGTCGGCGTTCACGTTGAGGTCCCCGGCCACGATGACACGCGGCCCACCCTCGGAATACGTCTCGCGAATACGGCGAACGAGAACAGCGGCCGCCTCGCGACGCGCCGGTTCGGTTTCCGCTTCGCCGCCGGCTTTCGAGTGCCAGTGGTTTACGAATAGCCGTATCGGGTGGACGAACCATTCGATATCGACCTCGAGTATATAGCGCCCAGGAGAGGCCTCGGGTAGCGATAGCGCGTGCGTGCGTACCGAAATAATCGGATAGCGAGAGAATACGGCGTTGTGAAACGGACCGGAGTTGGCGACGAGAGCCGTATACCGGTAGCCCAAGGGCCCGAGCTCCGTCGCGAGATCGTCGATCACCCTGTGGTTTTCCACTTCCTGCAGGGCAAGCACATCCGCTCCGTGTCCGCCACCGAGCTCGGCGATAACCTTTGCCGTATTCTCGAGACTCCGCGCGTACCGGTTCGCACCCCAGCTGTCTGTTCCCGGATCGAAGGCCTGGTATTCACTCCCATCGTAGACCGCGTCGAAGAGGTTTTCGACGTTGTAGCTTGCAAGAACAAGTTCTTCGCGATTTGCCCGCGTCGCACAGCGGGGAAACACGAGCGCGGCAGCCAGAATAATCAGCCGGCCGAGTACTGGGACGACTTTCGACACAGCGGCACCCTCCACCGTATACTACAAGCCGAGGTGCGACGTAATTTTTGGTGAGATCGAGGAAGACTTCAGCGAGTGTTTCCGGCGCGGCTGTAAAGGTCGATAACCCGGTCGACTTCCCGGTCCGGATCCTGAGCCATTGGTTCGAACTCTGCACCGGTTAGCCGTTCAACCGCCTCGATGTAGCGACCGGCAAGCTCTATAACCACATCTTCGGGTATCTCCGGCGGCGTGCCCTCGCCCGAATATCCCTTCCCGAGCAACCAGGCCCGAAGGAACTCCTTATCGAGGTGGTACTGCTCTTGCCCGGCGCTGAATTGTCGTTCGTAATCGTCGGCCTTCCAGTAGCGCGAGCTATCGGGGGTATGAAGCTCATCGATGAGGGTGAGCGTTCCATCCGCATCGAGGCCGAACTCGTATTTTGTGTCGACGAGGATCAGCCCTGCCTCCGCGGACAACGCGCTGCCGCGTTCGTACAGCGCGAGGGCCGTTTCGCGGATCTGCTGCCAAAGCGCCTGCTCGACGACACCCGATTCGATAATCTCCCGCTCGGATACCGGACGATCGTGCCCTTCGGTTTCCTTGGTCGACGGTGTTACCAGTGGTTCGGGCAGGCGTTCGTTTTTTGAGAGGCCCTCCGCGAGCCTGACGCCGGAAACCGGTTTGCCCTCGCGGTAGTCCCGCCAGGCACTGCCGGAGAGGTAACCGCGCACGACGACTTCGATCGGAATCATCCGGCACTTCTTCACCCGTGTCGTGCGCGGTGTCACCATTTCCACGATGTGGTTCGCGACGATATCGCGCGTTTGGGAAAACCAGTAGAGGCTCATACGGTTGAGCAGTTCGCCCTTACACGGCACGAGCGCCAGCACCCGGTCAAAGGCGCTGACACGATCGCTTGAGGTAATGAGCAGTTCGTCGCCGAGATCGACAATTTCCCGGACCTTCCCGTGCGTAACCGGAATGGACTCGGGTAACGCCTCGTCCGGTAAGCCCGAAAAGGAGACCGGCAGGTAGCTGCGCATCCAGTCAGCACGCATAGGGTATCGTCCTAAGCGTCAAGCTCGCTGCGAGAGGTAATAATGCGCGAAACAAGGCCGTAGTTTTTTGCTTCTTCGGCATTCATCCAGAAATCGCGGTCGGTATCCTGTTCGACCTTCGAAAGGTCCTGGCCGGTTTCCTCGCTGATGAGCTTGTTAATTCGTTCGCGGGTTTTCTGAAGCTCCTTTGCGTGGATCTCGATGTCCGTCGCGACGCCTCGCATACCCGAGAGCGGCTGATGGATAAGGTAGTGACTGTTCGGCGTCGCGAGTCTCTTATCTGAGGGCGCCGCGAGCAGGATAAGAGCCCCGGCGCTGGCGACCAGTCCCATCCCGACTGTGTACACGTCCGGTTTCACGAAGCGCATCATATCAAAAATCGCGTAGCCGGCGTCGGCGTCGCCACCGGGTGAATCGATGAAAACACGAATCGGATCGTCGCCTTCGGACTCGAGCAGCAGCAACTGCCGCACCACCCGCTCGGCGAGCGCCTTATTCACCTCTCCGGAGAGGAGAATCGTGCGCGTTTTCATCATCTTGTTCATGAGCGCTTCAGCGTTATGCTCATTTTCTTTCGTCTGCTCGTCTTCTTCGTCCCCGTCGAATCGAAGGACTTGATCATTCTGCATTCTGTATTCTCCGTTTCCCATTATTGTTGCTGTGTGAGTATAATACTCGCGGCTATGCACGAGCAAACTGACCGTACAAAGAGCGCCATTGTCACGATTATCGGACGACCCTCGGTCGGCAAGTCAACGCTGATCAACCGTATCTGCGGTCATAAGATTTCGATTGTCACGCCGACTCCGCAAACAACCCGCAATCGTATTCGTGGAATTGTAACCGAAGCGCGCGGACAATTGGTGTTCGTAGACACCCCCGGATACCACAACAGCGAGAAGAAGTTCAACCTGGCCATGCGGTCCCTGGTAACCGAAGAGCTCGAAGATAGCGATATAATCCTTGTCGTGATCGACATGTCCCGCGACGGCGGAGAGGAAGAGCAGGCCTTGATCGACCTCGTGGCAGGATCTCGCGAGAAAACAATTGTCGCTATGAACAAGTCCGATACGCCGCTTCGCTCGCCTGTGGATCTGACCGCGGCGCTCGAGCCGTTGGTGAGGGAAAGCATCGCCGTGAGTGCGACAACCGGTGACGGTATTCCGGCGTTGACCGACGCGCTGTTCGAAGCCGCGCCTGAAGGACCTGCGATGTATCCCGAGGAATTCTATACCGACCAGGAGCCCACGTTCAGGATCGCCGAGATTGTACGCGAACACGCCATGCTGCGAACGAAGCAGGAGCTTCCGCACGCTCTTTATGTCGATGTTTCGGATATCGCCGCTGATCCATCCGGCCGATCGCTCAATGCCCGCGCGATTATCTACGTCGAGCGCGAATCGCAAAAGGGCATAGTCGTAGGGCGCGGAGCGCAGATGATCAAGGAAATCCGTGTTTCGAGCGAAAAGGATCTCTCCGATATTTTCGAGCGCCGGGTCAAGCTCGACCTGCGGGTGAAAGTGCATCCGAAGTGGCGGCAGCGCGATCGAACGATCGGAAAACTCGTTCGCTGAGAGCCGCCGGCGAGCCCGGTCGCATAGTCAAGGCAGGTATCCGGCCCGAGTGCGCGTCACCGAGCCGTCGCTCTCAGCGGTAAACACGTCGAAGGTGCGCCGCGCGAAAATTCCGCAGCCGACTACCCCGGGTATACACTCGAACTCATCCTCGAGAACGGTAGGATCGACTGCCGCGTCGAGCCGCACATCGACAAGGTGGTTTCCGTTATCGGTTACAACCGGTCCCATTTTCCCCGAACCTTCTCTGACCGTGTGCTGATATCCGCGCCGCGCGAGCTCGCGCGATACCGTGGGCACGGCGAACGGGACAACTTCCAGGGGTACGGGAAATGAAACCCCGAGCGCCTCGACATGTTTGTCGCGCGTGACCGTAATCGCGACAGTCTCTGCCGCGTACGCAACGACTTTCTCACGGACGAGCGCCGCGCCTCCGCCCTTCACCAGCCGACCGGAACCGTCGACTTCGTCGGCTCCGTCGATGACAAGGTCGAGTATCCCGCCGACGCGTGGGTCGGCAAGCGTTGTCGGCGACAGGCCCGCGCGAAAACACTCAGACTCCGACTGGCTCGAGGTGACGACCACGACGATGTCTTTGACGTCACCGGCGGCGACGCGCTCACCAATTCGTCGAATGGCCCACATGGCCGTCGATCCGGTTCCCATACCGATACGCATCCCCGACTCCACAAGACGATCGGCCGCCTCGTAGCCCACCTTCTGTTTCGGGTTCAACTTATCGCCGGCCATAGTTCCTCACTTTCGGATTCTTTTCACCGTTTACGAGCATCCCTATTCACGGTACGGAGCAAATATATCGAGCACCGTTTCCCTGCCGAGCGTCTTCAGGAACCCGGCGAGTCTCGGCCCTTTCTCTTTTCCGATAAGCACGTGGTAAAGCGAAGTAAAAAAGTCCGCCGGCACAATGCCGTGGGCACGCGCGGTGTCGTAGACGGCGGTTTGAAGGCTTTTCTCGTCGTGCTCGTCAAACCGTAGTTCGATTTCGTCGGCAAGCGCGCGAAGCGCAGCCAAATGCTCCGCTTCGAGCGAGACAGGCTCATCGGAAGACGACTTCAGGGCAAAGCGAAACTCGTCGGGCGCGTAATGCTCGATCCAGAACCACGCGCATCCGGCGCGGACGCGAGCGCGTTCGCGGTCGGCGCCGCCGAGCCCACCGAAGCGCTCGAGCGCTTGCTCTATATCGCCTGCGGTAATGAGAAGCAGGTTACAGAGGTGGCGGAACGGCACCTGCCGTGGCGGGGCCTGCGGGGTAACATCAACCTGAGATAACTCGTAGATCCGCGATTCCTTGAGCCGCTTTTTCTCACCGACTTCTTCGAGACCGAAGTAAATGCGTTCGCACCGGTCGTAATCCTCGTAGATTTTTATGACGTCGAGATCGAAGCTTATAGCGAACTCGGCGTTGGGACGCGTGCCGGCGAAAAGATAACGGACAATTTCCGGCTGGTAGACCTTGAGTACGTCGTCTACCGCAACGACCTCGCCGGAGGACGAGCTTATCTTGCCTCCCATGCCCTTAATGCTCAAAAAATCGTACTTGAAACTCACCGGCGCACGGTAGTCATAGACCTTCGCCGCGATATCCTTGGCGGTATCGAAGCTTCCGCCGGCCGAATGATGTTCTTTTCCGGCGGGCTCGAAGTCGACGTGTTCGTACGCCCAACGCATCGGCCAATCCACCCGCCACGGCAGCTTCACGCATCCGGCGGTGCGAATATCCACGGTTTCGACGTTGCCGGTATCTTCGCAGCGGTAGCTCAGATTCCATTCGCCGTCCCATTCGAGGACCGTGGTGTTGTCCCGACCGGTGAAACGGCTGAACACGCTCACAGGCCACCACTCCTCGGGGAGCGGGGTAGTGCGATGCTCGTTCAATACCGCACGGATATCGTCGCGGTGCTCGAGCGCGCGGCGCATCCCAAAGGCATAGTCGCCCCTCTGGTATCGCTCGGCCTGGTAGAGGTACTCGGGCCGTATACCGAGTGTCGGCAGCACCTTCTCAATACGACGCTCGTGCGCGCGCGCGTAGCTTTCGGTTTCCCCCCAGGGGTCCGGTACGTTCGTGATAGGAAGACGAAGGTGCTCCGCGAATCCCTCGGGGTCCGGAATATTTTTGGGGACTTTTCGAAACACGTCGTAGTCGTCCCACGAATACACGAATCGCACCGGCTCGCCCCGATCCCGAAGCGCTCGGGCGACGAGATCAACGCTGATTATTTCGCGGAAGTTTCCTATGTGAATAGTACCCGACGGTGTTATACCGGAGGCGCACGTGTAGCGCTGCCGCCCGGTACGCTCGAGATTCCGTTCGCCGGTAATCCGGGCGGCGTAATTGTCGGCCCAGTGCGCCGCTTTATTCGTCTGTGCTGCCATGCGGCAGAGTATAGCCGCGAGCGCTTCGGCGGGTAAACCACGATGCTATCGCGCTTCGCTTCCCTTTGCGCGGGAGAACGCCGGAATTCCAGAGCGAAATGAGCGAAACCGCGGCGATCGCGGCATATACCACAACTTTCTGTCCGGTAGCCTGGATTACGGTACCGGCGGGCGTGCTGATTTCAGGCCCAAAATAGATTAATCCCATATACGCAACAAGCACCAGGAGAAACGCCGCGTACACGTTTCGCCGCAGCGGTTCGGTTTCGGTACACAACAAAAGCGTGGTCGCGAATGGAAACAGCGTGAACGCGACATACACAAATTGAAAATGCAGCACGCGGAACAAGTCCGCCGGCGTGAGGCCGATTCCGATGAATCCCATCGCGGTCACCGTGCCGAGTACGCCGGCGGCTGCCGCGGTCAGCCGCGTCGCAAGACCGGCGCCAGGACGTAATCGACTGCGTGCCTCCGTAATAAAAAACACTGCTGTGGCGATTCCGGCCGCTGCGGTTGAGCCGTTGAAAAGTACAAAGCTCAGCCATTTCGGGCCGGGCCTATAGCCGTGATAGTGCCCGAGATCGCTGAACGTATTGCGAAAAAAACTGTACCCTTCCGAAAGCGAATCAACGCGAGACCCTCCCGGATACGCCACCATCGCGATTACGGTGAGAACGAAGAACGTTCCTCCAGCGACAGCGACGAACCGATACGCGCGCCGGTGGTCGCGCCCGGATTCGTGGGCCGGTCTGTTGCGGTTGGTTTTCGCAGAGTCAACGCTGGATTCCGGTTTCATGTACGCCGGCAGGATAGCCGTTACGGAGGCATTAGTGGAAGACGGGCGTTCGGCGTGCAAAACGCGATGAACTGACGACCAACCTGCCTTCGAACCCTGAAGTCCCTTGAAACGCCGGCCACCTGTGCCGATACTCGCACTGTGGCGGCGGCTATCGTGAGTACAGTAGTGCTTTTTCTTACCCTTGCAGCTCCCGCGGGAGCGCAGATGAGTGGGCAGAACCAACCCGACTCGCCCGAGTGCGCGGAGTGGATCGAAGGTAATGCCGGCTGGTATGGAGCGCCGTATCAGGGAAGAGCGACCGCGTCGGGGGAACGCTTCGACCGTGGGGCCTTTACTGCAGCACACCGCACCCTTCCGTTCGGAAGCGAAGTAACGCTCCTTAATCCCAGTACCGATGCCGCCGTTACGGTACGAATCACCGACCGCGGCCCCTTCAGCGGAGACCTTATGATAGAGCTTTCCCAGGCAGCCGCCGAAGCGCTCGATATACTGCCGGACACGCAGGCGTCGGTTATGCTCTGCACGGACGTTGCCGACGAGGAGGAGAGACTGCTTCAGGTTTCATCCTTTTCGCGCGAGAAGAGTGCGCGCGACACTCGCGATCGGCTGCGCGACGAGGGGTATAGCGCGCAAGTGATCCATGAGCAGGACCTGTACCGTGTAATAGTGGAGATATCTCGAGCCGGGCGCATGAACGAGGTGCGCGCAGAGCTCGAAGAGCTCGGGTATCGCGGAGCATTTCCGTATACGCGCCCGCGCTGAGCGCGTCGGTGTCACGAGGCCACCCGCCGATTGCCTGCCCGGTCTGTGATTCGCGACTTGTAAATCGCCGGCCTCGAGGCTACCCTTGCCCCTACCTATGGAAAACGCAACCGCATTCGTCACCGGCGCCTCGCGTGGCCTCGGAGAGGCTACCGTGAGGTCGCTACTAAACGCCGGTTTTTCCGAGATTGTCGGCATCTCACGTTCCCGGAATGAGTCCCTTGCCGGGAAGACAGGACACAAAGGAGCAACCGTCGAGTGGGTTACCTGCGACCTTGGTTCACCGGCAGACATAACGGGGAAACTCGGCCCCGTATTCGACCGTTACAACACCGATTTCCGGGATCCGATCGTGCTCATAAACAACGCCGGCGTCGTCGAACCGATCGGGCCACTCGGTAGCGTCGACTCGGACGAAGCCGCTCGGAACATTCACGTTAATCTCGCCGCACCCCTGGTTCTGTGCAACGAATTCCTGAGAGCCTTTTCGCACACAAGAAGCAGGCGCATTATCGTTAATATCACCTCTGGTCTCGCCAGACGCGCGATGAGCGGTGTCGCCTCCTACAGCAGCGCAAAAGCCGGGCTCGATATGCTGACCGAGGCGATTGCCACCGAGCAGTCGCAGCGCATCGGTGAAACCGATAGCTCTGCGCCGCCGGTCGAAGTCTACGCCGTGTCGCCCGGCACGGTCGCGACCCAGATGCAGTCGGCGCTGCGAGCGTCGACCGAGGCGGAACTTCCCGACAGGTCGAAATTCGTGTCTCTCTTCGAGCGGGGAGAACTCTACACGCCGGAATACTCGAGCGGGAAAATCGTCGAACTTATTCTGAATCCGACGCTCGACTCCGGGAGCGTGACGCACGTCCGCGACCTGTAACCGGTCGAAACAACCCGATCCAGTCGGGTCGCGTATGACTCGGAGGATTTCCGCGAAAGTCACCGTACGCCTCGGCGAGTTCGAAACCGGCGGTTCCCGCTCGCTCACACACGTGTTCGGGATTATGAATCCGCAGGTCGAGCTGCGAAACCACAGGTTCACATTCGCCGCCGGACTCCGGAATAAAGTACCACACCAGACGTTCGAACCCCTGTTCGGGGAATCGCCTGCTCTCGTACCACTCGACAGCGCCCCCGAACCGGCTGCTCGCGAAGACTCCACGACTTGTAAGGGCGTCTCCGCCGGGAGCGAGACCGCTGCCGAACCGGAACAGGTGAAGTACGAAAACACCCGCTTCGGAGAGCAGACGCCGGACCGAAGTAAAGAGCGCATGCAGGTCCTCGTCCGCATGCAAGTGTCCGACCCCATTCAAGGGGAGCAGAACCACATCGAAGATCGCATCGAAGGCGAGCCTGCGCATATCACGCTTCACAAGCGTAAGCTGCGACTCGTCGATCCGTGCCCGCTGCGCTTCCTCGCGTGCAACCGCGAGCATCGCCTCGCTGATATCTACACCGGTCACCTCGTGGCCATCGGCTGCAAGCGAAATCGCCACTCGACCGGATCCGCAGCCGAGCTCGAGAACGCGCGAGCGCTCGCTACCGACGATTCGCCGGTAAAACGGCAGATCCTCGGTGACCTGCCGGTGAGCATCCGCGTAAAGCCGCGCGTGTTCGTACATGGCAACACGATCATACCCCATTTTCAACGCTTCAGTCCTGGGTAGCAGGTGCGAATGCGGTAACGCGCCACAGCCGAGGCCGGATGTACTATGAGGTCAATACCCCAAAACGGTCCCACATACCGTCCCGGGCGGTGCAGGCGTATTGCCTCACGGAGAGATCTTACGCAGGTTGACACCGGGTGCACGAGTGAATACGCTCTCCATCCGGAAATAAAACCGGGCCTATAGCTCAGCTGGTTAGAGCAACGGACTCATAATCCGTGTGTCCCAGGTTCAAGTCCTGGTGGGCCCAGTCCCCAAACGCAATGAGCGTGGCGAAAGGCACGTAGCGAAAGTTGTCGAGTCGGGATCGGCTCAGGGTATTGTGCCCGATGCTGCATTGGAGCTCGCACACCGGCCCTATAGCGAGTTTCGAGTGCGGTTCGGCTTGAAATCCAACAAGCCGGGAGTCCCGGTGCACTGAAGTTCGCCGCGAGTACCGTCTCGTCAAGCCCCGCCAAACGCTGTAGACTACCCTCTTTCGCACCCGGGCGCGTTGGATACAGGATATACGCCTCGGGCCAATAAGCGGCTTTCCCTGTCAGAACGCGCACTCCGAACCCTGACTCAAACGGATGCCGTTCGGTGAGATAGGACGGGATAGGCCGATGATTACGGAGCGCAGCGTTCGATGAACTTCGCATTGATCAGTCTTGCCGGACTCGTTTTTGCGGTTGCGGCCGGCATTCTCGGGAAGCTTAACATAGGGCTTCTGAGCATCGGCGTGGCGTACCTTATCGGAAGCGCGGCGGGTTTCGAGGCTGCTACTATCGTTGCCGGCTGGCCGACCCGGCTTTTTTTCATACTTTTCAGTATGAGCTTTCTGTTCGGTATAGTAAGCGCGAACGGAACACTCGATCTACTTGTCAAACGAACCATCGCTGCAGTAAAGGGGCACAACCGCTTTTTACCGCTCATACTGCTGTTCGGCTCGGCTGTTCTCTCGGGCATGGGCCCGGGCAACATTGCAACCGTTGCGATCATCAGTCCTCTCGCGTTGGCAATATCCCGTAAAGAAGGAATATCACCGCTGCTTGTTGCGATCATGGTAATACTCGGAGCGAATGCCGGTGGTCTTTCGCCGATTGCTCCGACCGGGATCATCGCCAATGATCTCGCGCGGGAGGAAGGACTCGAAATCGCGGTTGTACTGTTACGTGACATGAGCATTGTGACGCTTCTTTGCGGCGTGCTGACCTACTTTGTGCTCGGCGGATGGAGAATACCAAGCAGAAGCGTTGAGAGCGGGGACAACGCTATATCGTTCAACCGCCATCATCTGCTTACTCTGCTCGTTGTAGGAGCCGCTATCATCGCGATCGTTGCCGGATCGAATATCGGTCTTACCGCCTTCCTGGCATCCGGCGTGCTTCTCGCCTTTCGGGTCTCGTCGGAATCAGAGGCAATGGCGAGAGTGCCGTGGTCGGCGATATTGCTCGTTTGCGGCGTGGCACTACTCATCGGCATTGTCGAGGAAACCGGAGGCATGCAGCTTCTGACGCGGACGCTCGGCGCCGCGATGTCGGAGGCGACTGTCGGACCGGCCATGACCGTTGTGGCGGGACTCATGTCGCTGGTTTCGAGCGCATCCGGCGTTGTACTGCCGACGCTGATTCCGGCAGTGCCTGGGATCGTGGCCGAAATTGGTCCGGCCGTTCCACCCGAGGTCCTTATCTCATCGATTGCGATCGGATCGCACCTTCCGACCGTTTGCCCGTTTTCAACGCTCGGCGCCCTCGCAATCGCAGCGGCCGGCGGCGCCGAACGAAACGAGTTGTTCACCAAGCTGATACTCGCCGGTTTCTCGTATCTATTCGTCGGCGCAGCGATCAGTTATTTCCTCATAACCGTCCTGTAGCGAACCGCCGGTTGCCGGTCGTTCCGCATACAGGTCGCCGACCGGGCGCGCGTCTGCGTGCACGATCCGGAAGCCGCACGCCTCCAATACGGCTTTGCAACCTGAGGCGTTACGCCTGCCGTGAAACTCGACCACCACCCGTTTCGTTCGCCGAAGCGCGTGTCGGCTTCCGGCGAGCACCCGCAACTCGTCACCCTCGACATCGATCTTGAGAACATCGATACATTCCACCCGATTCACGGCACAGAGCGCATCGACCGAGATTACGGGGCAATACAGGTACTCGGTCGAAAGCGCCCGTACCCATCGAGGACCACGCGATGAAAGCGTCCGCGAGGCGATCGTGGAAACCTGCGGTGACCACTCGATTACATCGACAGCGGGCAATCGGGCCATGGTCGGGTCGGCCGCGAGTCCGAGTACCGCGGTAAAACGCGACCGACGGTTCGCCGAGGGGGCTCTCGAATTGCCGGCGACCGTCTCAATGAGCACTGCAAAACTCTTCGGTACCGGCTCAATCGAGAGTATCCGCACGGCAGGATTTTCGGTAAATCGGCAGGCGGCATAAATGCCCTCATTCGCGCCAACATCCACGATTACCGCGGCGTGCGACGCAGAGAATCCGGGAACTCGCGCGTGCACACGATCGCGAAGGTGTTCGACGAGCGAATCGAGACTCGCCGGAGCGCTGCGACGCGGTAATCGCACTCGCAAACCAGCGACCGTGAGCGGTGGGAGCCACTCATCGGGCGGCGGCGTTCGCTTTTCTAAGAGCATGGCTCTATCCGCGTAGATCCGATCGAGTAGCCTCCGGTCGGCTTCACCGGCTGCATTCAGACGGAGCCAGTCGAAGCGCGTATCGAACGAGTCAGGCGGCGACAATGCGCTCATTGTCTCGTCTCCGCGCGCCTGCTGCCGTAGCAGGCGCGGGGCGCCGGTGTTACACCTGCTGCGACCCGGGATATGTCCACGATTGCTATACCGATCGCTATTGCCGTGGTTGTCATACGCACCGTCGCCTGTGGCAGTCGTTCAAAACCACCGTCCCGTCGCCTGTGGCAGTCGTTCAAAACGATCGTCCCGTCGCCTGTGGGCTCGACCGCACACGGCCATAACCGCGTTCGCCCTGCCCGACATCTTCTAACTGCGGCTCGACATATCGCGGGAGCTCATACGCGAGCCTACGGCCAATGCGATACGAGAGCATAGCGCGGTCTATGGCACGGGAGGTTTCTGCTTTCGCTACTCGAATCGAGGCCGAGTTGCAGGATTGTAACCGCTGAGAGCGACTATGTGCACGTGGTCTTGCGATCACACGTACTCAGATTACGCTCCGAGGAAAAATTCCATCTGCCGGATACCGAGCCGAATGGGGATTTCCGCGCGGCAAGTCTCGTGGGTCACGACGATATTGGCATGCATCGAAACCGTATGCACGAGATAACCGTGGCGTTTGAAACGGACGTAAGCGCCCGGGCGGCGACGCCCGAGATGGTTGCCCGTCCGCTTTGACAGCTTTGAAGCCGATCGCGTACGCTCGCAAATCATGCACGAATTCACTCCCGCACACTATGAGCTCACACTCGAGCCCGACCTTCAAACATGCCGTTTCACCGGACGCGTAGTAATCGACGGAGTCCTGCCCGAACCGGTCAGTAGCCTACATTTCCACGCGCGTGAAATCACAGTGTCGGCAGCCTACCTGGATTGGAATGGGAGGCGAGCAGCTGTTTCGACCTCGACCGACGAGGATGCCACGCTTCTAACGGTCGAATTGCCGGGCGAGATTCAAGGTAGAATAGCGATAACCGTGGATTATAGCGGCGTGATTAACGACGAGCTTGCCGGTCTCTATCAGTCTCCATTCGAGGAAAACGGTAAGACGCGGATGATGGCGGTTACGCAATTCGAGGAGACCGATGCGCGGCGCGCCTTTCCCTGCATCGACGAACCGGCGGCGAAGGCGCGGTTCGATATAACGTTCATACTCGATAAGGGCATTTCCGGTATCGCGAACACCCCCGTAAAATCGGAAACCGACGTATCCGCGCATCCGGAGAAGACGCTGAGCCGAGCATCGGGTAAGCGCCGCATCGAGTTCGAGACGACCCCGCCAATGTCTACATACCTGCTGTTTTTCGGGATGGGTCCGTTCGAATTCGAGACCGATACTCAGTTTCGATTTCCGGTTCGTGCAGCGACACGACCGGGTCTATCGCGTTTCGGAGGCAACGCGATAGAGTGGACAAAAGAAGCACTTCGTTACGGAGAGGAATACACCGGCATTCAGTTTCCCATCGGCAAAATGGATCTCGTCGCATGCCCGAACTTCGCGTTCGGTGCGATGGAAAACTACGGAGCAATTGCGTTCCGAGAGAACCGCATGCTTGTATATGGAAGCGAAACGCCGTCGGCCGAGTACGAGCGAATCTGCCAGATTACGAACCACGAAGTCGCGCACATGTGGTTCGGAAATCTGGTTACTCCGAAGGACTGGAGTTATATCTGGCTCAACGAGGCCTTCGCCACGTACTTCGGATATCTGATTACAGATACATTTCATCCCGAGTTCAACGGCCTCGACCAGTTCATAGCCCTGCAAATGGACATTGCCTTCTCACGCGACGGTCTTGTCGGCAGCATTCCTATCGAGTTTCCCGACGGGAAGGAACTCGAGTTCAGCCCGGCGACCACGCCGATTATTTACCGCAAGGCCGGTTCGATTCTTCGTATGTTCCGATTGTACCTGGGCGACAGCGGCCTCGCCGATCGGGACGACGGGGACGCGCGCGATTCGGGTGGACAGCCGGCCTTTCGCGCGGGGGTAAGACACTATCTCGAGGCGTTCGCCGAATCGTGCGCGGACACCGACGACTTTCTTACAAGCTTCAGCGAAGGAGTTCAGACCGTGCCCGAAGCTCCCGAGTTCAGCCGGGAGATGCTCGCAGCGTGGATACGCACCCCCGGTCACCCGATCGTCCATGCACACCGGGAAGGGTCGCATCTGCACCTGCGCCGGGAGCGGTTCTCCTACCACGCGACAGGCTCCGAGGGATACGCATCGATCCGCGAAGCAGCGTGTCCGCCGATTCCGTTGACGCTCCGACTTTTTCACGCCGACGGCACTACTACGCAACGGCGCTGTATTCTCGACCGTGAATCCGATACCGTCTCGCTACCTGAGAATATCGAGGCGGTAAAACTGAACGCCGACCAGGCCGGTTTCTACCGCACTGCCTACGCACGCGAAGACATCGAATTACTCTGCTCGATCGCCGCATCTCGCATGTCTTCTCGCGACCGGTTCGGTTTGCTCTACGACATGCATGCGCTCGTCGTGCAGGGCAGCATCGACCTCGAATCTTATCTTTCAAGGGTGAACCGGTACTTCGCAGCTGAGGTTGATTTTCTGCCCGCGTTTCAGCTCTCCCGATCGCTTCAAGCCCTTCACTTCCATGCGGGAGTCGGTGCCTCGGTCGCTTCCGAGCGCATCGCCGAAACGGGACTGCGCGTACTCCGCCCCGCGATTGAGAGGACCGGTATTATGCCCTCCGACGGTGAGGTTCACACGAACGCTCTGCTCAGGGAATCGCTGCTGTGGAGTGCATACCGTTTCGGCGACCGAGAGGTCGGCGAGGAGCTCCAAAAGCAGGCTGATACGCTTTTTCGCAGCCGGCGCATCCGGGGCGACGGCAAGACCTCCAGCCCTGTTCCGGCGAACCTCCGGCCGCTTCTCTACCGGGTGATTGCCTCGAGCATGCCCGCCTGCATTCCAACGCTCCTCGATCGACAAGCGGATTCGAGCGTGCCGGAAGGAGAGCGCCAGGAAATCGTTACGGCGCTCGGATACGCGGGCAGCAGGGAATCGCTTTCGACCGTGCTTGACTCGCTTTTCGAACGGATCCCGACCCGAAATCGCTATCTTGCCATTCAGGCGACGGCATCCAACGGTTCGGCACGCAATCTGCTGTGGCCATGGACAGTCGAGCATATGGACCAGCTCGAGCGACTCCACCGCATGCATTTTCTCAGTGCCCTTGTTACCGCGATCGCCGGAGATGGTATCGGACGGGAACGCGAGGTATCACGGTTCCTCGAGTCCTACAAGAACCGTGCGAAAGATTTCTCCGCCGAGACCGTGGAAATGGCCTTGGAATACCGCCAGATTAATGAAGCCCTCGAGCGACGCCTTGCGGCGCAGGGGTAAGGGCATGAAGCTCTCGCGCAGCAACGCTAACCCATTAAGAAAGTTGTGCCCGCTGTGCGAGGGGACGGCTCGAGCTTTCGTTCCACAGGTGTGGGACGAGGAGGCGAAATACCGAATTCGTAATCTGAAGATTCCGGGTCAAGGGCTCGGACGAAACGAGTACTGCCCGGCCTGCGGCTCGAGTTCGAGCGAACGGCTTCTACACCTGTATCTGCTCCGCTATACTACCGTTTTTACACCTACAGCGGCGATGCTTCGGGTATTCGCTTGTGGAGAGCTTCCGAAACTCGCCGAGATGATCAACAAGGTCTCACGTGTTGAACTGACGCAAGACCAAATGATGGGGCTGTTCGACATTGTAATAGAGAATCATAGTCTCGAACGAGCGGACGACGACCGCCAAACGCTCGTTTCGCTGCGAGATCTGTTAATCCCCGGCGGGCGGCTCATCTTAAGCGAAACGATCTCACCCGTGCTGCCGGCGACTCTTGAAAACGACGGGGCTATGACAGAACGACAGCGCCGACGCGCGTTCGGAGACCCGCTGCGCAAACGGGTATTCGGCGCCGATCTCGAAGCGCGCATACGCGAGGCGGCGCTCATTCCCGAGCCCTTCGACTGGCGTACGGACCGCGGCAACTTCGGTGGACTCGGCAACCGATTCGCACTGACACCCGGGCAGAAGCTTATGATCTGTCGTCGTAGCACAGCGGAACAAACCGCGCCCCGGTAAGATTCCGCACCCGCGAGAGCCGTGCCCCCCGCTTTTCGTAGACCGTGACAATTTCGTTGCCGCCGGGCCCGAGCGGTATAACCATACGCCCCCCCTCGGCGAGCGCTCGCTCGAGGGGCGTGGGTACGCCATCGGCGGCGGCCGAGACGACAATACCGTCGAATGGTCCAGGATCGGGCAGCTCCTCCCAAGCATTCGCACGGTGCACGGTTACATTCACAATTCCTGCTTTCCCGAGTCGGGAAACAGCCTGCGAGACAAGCGACGCATGAAGCTCAATCGATACAACGCGCTCGGCGAGGTGCGAAAGCAACGCACTCTGATAACCGAGACCGGTTCCCACTTCAAGCACCGTCGCATTCGCACTCAAGCGCAACGCGTCGACCATTGCGGCCACTAAGGAAGGCTGACTCGTAGTCTGACCTGAACCGATCTGAATTGGCCTGTCGGAGTATGTTTCCGCCGGCGGAGTCCCATCCGGCACGAACCATGCACGATCTACCGAACGCATGGCGTTCATCACCCGTTCGGAGAGCAATCCGTGACGCTGCGCTGTACGAACGAGTTCCTCGTTATCGGGCATACAGCCGATTATACCCTAAAGCATGGCGACGCGCCGACAGCTTTCGTGCTACCGTTCTAGCCTGTTTTTATGGACCGCATGATTACGTGTCTCCTTTTCGCCACTACACTCTTTCTCGGGCCACCAGAGGTCGCGATCGCCGAAGAGATTCCGACGAGTGCATTGCCACCCCGGGACCATGTTTTGCCGGCAGCCGTGTCGGATAGCGTGATCCCTGTTCCCGATCGGATCGAATCGCCCACACAAGGAAACCGAAACGACCGCGACACCGCGTCGCAGCTTATAGTTCTGGAGGACCCGGCTTTCGCAGTACCTGTCGCCGATGGCTCAAAGCCGGTCGTAGAGCTCGATCGGGGAGAGATTCTTCCGATTATACAGCGCGTGTTTGTAAGGGGGGAGCCGAAAAGCAGTCAGTTCTATGTGACGCTGCACCCTGAAGTCGGTCTGGCCACAGTCTCGACGCGAGTCGCAGCTGAGCGTCTGACCTCTTACTCCGCCGACTTGTTCAATCTACCGGGCCTTGCCGAGAATATCGACCGTCTTGTCTTCGCCACGCGCCCGCGCACGGGCAACCCACCCGTGGTATCACCCGATGACGAAGAACTGCTCATAATCCCGCAAGGCGACGCACTGCAGGTAAACCGCGCCATAACTGTCGATCTGTCGACCGAGCTCCCCGGCGGCGACGGTGTGGTAACCTTTTCCCCGTTATCAATTCGAGTCGAAGATATAACCGGCGACGGTTCCCCCGAACTGGCGATCGACAGCAGTTCGCGAACCGTGACCGGTTCCCGTCAATACGATAACCGGACGCTCGAAACATTCTGGCTCGAAGCCAACGGCGGCGACCCGAAAACGCTCCTGCACCTTGTCCACCAGACGTACTTTGATTCGTCGCTGATCGCGTATACGCATGCTATCTCCCGGAATGATTCGGGCCTGGTGCAGGAGATACGAAGCTACGCCGAGCGCACGTACGGAGACAGCGCTGTCGGGGTGGACAAATCGGTACAGGAATACGCCGAGAACCGATTCGAGTGGAGCACGGGGCGCACCCGCATGAGCGGCATTTCGCCGCGCGAAAATCCGGCAGGACTCAGGGACAAGCCCGACGATTCAATACGCGTAAGCGACTGGCTCTCCGCCGGCTCTAATATCCGGCCGGTTAATGTTCACTTGGATGACGATAATGATGTGTGGCTCAAGATAGACGTTGAAAACGGCGCCTCCGGTTGGATCGAGGAGACAGAGATTACCTGGCAGACCCGTCCATGATCCCGAACGAGACGTCGCTCCGTTCGAAGCGATCGAGCGAATCCACCCCTTCCTTGAGTGCCGCAAGGTTGTCGCGATTGTCGCTACCGATCCGCGAAAGCGTTTTCGAACGCTCTTCTATTTCGCCGATATACGAACTGATCGTCGAAGTGATCTCGCGCACGTCACCGGCTTGCGACCGTATGTCGGAGAAAAGCTGCTCACTTTCACGCAGCACCTGTTCCATCTCGGAGACAGCCTCCTGAACCCGCTTCTGCACTCCGGATATGTTTTCAACAGCCTCGGTGATCTCCTGAGTGCCGCCGGACATTTCGAGCATCCCGTTTACCACCTCACCTAAGGCTCCCTGAAACTCGTTTATCTCGCGCTGAATATCCTTGAACTGCTCGCGCGTTTCGGTACCGACGTCGAGTGAGTTCTGAATATTCGTCGCATTGCGATCGAGAATATCCCGGATTCTCTTCGAGTTGCCGTGTGTCTCCTCGGCGAGTTTCCGCACTTCTTCGGCGACAACAGCGAATCCCCGACCCGAGCTGCCCGCATGCGCGGCTTCGATCGCCGCGTTCATAGCCAGCAGGTTTGTGCGGTTGGATACATCCTCGATAACGCTGGTGACCTCGAGGAGCTCTTCGCTCGATGTGCGAAGCGCGTTAAACGCTTCGAGCGTGTCCTGAAATTGCGCGTCCGTTGCCTCTACTCGCTCACTCAACGCTTCGAGCGCTGAACGTCTCCCCTCGGCCGCCTCGGAAAGCGATCTGATCGCGGCCGACATCTCACCCACCGATGAGGAGGATTGCTCGACCGCGGAACTCTGTTCGTGCATAACGTCGTTCACCCGTTCCCTCGCCTCGGAAATGAGCTGCTGGTTCTCCGTTGCCCGCTCGATCCGGCTATTCAGCGACGAAACGCGGTCTGAGATAGTTGAAAGCTGCGAAGCGATCTTCTCGGTGCGTTCGACTGTCTCATCCGAGACAATGGTAAGCTCCTGTCCCTGCTTGAGACTGATTTCCGCCCGACCGAGCAAGGTCTTCATATGCTCAACCCGTTCGGAAGCCTCCGCGGCGCCGTCGGCGAGTACCCGCATCATCCGATGTTCAACCCGGAACCCGACTACCAGAGCGGCGACCGCAATAGCGAAAAAGAGCGTCGCAAACACGGTTGTTGTTACCATCTCATCCGGACCGATGGCCGGTACAAGCAGTAGGGTAACGTACACGATCGCCCCGAGATAGATCACCGACGCGGCAGCGATAAGCTGTACGATGCGATACCCGATTACCATAATGAGCGGCAGAACACTTACCGACAGAAACCCGTAGAGATATACGTCCCGGTAGGACTCCACGTCCTGTACAAGCATGATCGTGAGCGGCGTCAACGCGAGAAGGACCGCGTAGACGCTACTCGCGGCACGATAATGGCCTCGCGCTACGCCGATAACGATCAGTACCGAGAGTACCGCAGTGAACCCGCTCGTATACAGGTTCTGGAGCTCACCGGTGCTCACGTGGATGAGGCTTAAGACCACGGTCACCGCGAGCACCAGAGCCGACAGAACGAACAGGTTGCGTGCCTTTATGGCAACATTTACCGGCGCATCGCGGTATACTTCCAGTATCCGCGTTCCCAATTCAGTCATTGCATCCTCACTTATCCGCTACCGTAATACCGTTTACTCGTACACCCTTGGAACTCTGTGGTTAATCTGACTCAGGATCTCGTATGGGATCGTTCCGCAGAGGTCGGCAAGCTCCTCGGCGTCGGGGGCCCGTGGGTCTTGACCGAACAGCACGACGCGGTCGCCTCTTTTCACCGAACTGTCCGGCCCGCAATCGACCATAGTCTGATCCATACATACGCGGCCGGCAACTCGAACGCGTCGCGGAGGTCCACCATCACCTTCGAAAAGAAGCATTTCGGCCTTATTCGAAAGCAATCTGTTGTATCCGTCGGCGTATCCTACCGGGATTGTGGCGATCGTAGTCCGGCGCGAAGCTCTCCATGTGCGCCCGTAACTGACGGTGTCACCCGCTTCCACCGTCTTCGCGAACACAACGCGGGACTCGAACTGCATGACCGGTCGCAGGTCGACGCGGCGCCGCTGATCGTGAGACGGATAGTATCCGTATACGGAGATCCCCGGACGGACCATATCGAGAAGGGCTTCATCTACATCGAACGTTGCACCCGAGTTCGCCGCATGCAGGCAGCCGGGGTCGATGCCCCGAGATCGAATCTCTGCGACCGCACGCCTGAACCGTTCCAGCTGCAAGCGCGTGAAATCCTGCTCTTCGCCGTCCGCCGAGGGAAAATGAGTACACACCCCCGCCAGACGAAGCGAGGACGACCCGGCGATGACTTCGGCAATCTCGGCGGCATCCTGCCACCGACAGCCGATTCGTCCCATACCGGTATCTACCTTCAGATGAACGGCGAGGCGCCCGGTTCGCGTACTAGCGCCTGCAGCCCGGTCGAGATCTTCTATATACGCGCGGTCGGAGACGAACGGTTCGAGCCCAAGTTCGGCGATTTCCTGAGCCTCATCGGGGAGTGCAAGGCTGTAGAGAATAATTCTGCCGTCGATTCCCGCATCGCGCAGGCGCTCTCCCTCGCCGACGGTGGCCACCGCGACAGCCGAAGCATTCTCCTCGAATGCAACACGGGCCACAGCAGCTGCTCCGTGGCCGTACGCATCCGCCTTTACAGCCGGGCAGTACGCGAGGCCATTGCCGGAATGACGGCGCGCCTGGCCGTACACCGCCCGCAGGTTATGACGAAGGTTTTCAAGCGATACTCTCGCGCATGTAGCTCTCATATGTACCGATCGGATCTTAGGCCTTTCCAGCGGCGCGGGTAAAGGCCGGTTTCAGGAAGATGGTTTTTCCCGCAGATGTCCGCGCACCGTCGACCGCAATATACTTGCGTGCTGCCACCGGGTCGGGATAGGGTCTCGACCATCATGCAAGACCCCATGTGGTGGAAGCGCGCGGTTGTATATCAGATATACCCGCGAAGCTTTCAGGACTCGAACGGGGACGGTATCGGAGACCTTCCGGGAATCGTCGAGCGTCTCGACTATCTCAGCGAATTAGGGATCGATACGATATGGCTGTCCCCGATATACGACTCACCGAACGATGACAACGGCTACGACATCCGCGATTACCGTGCTATTCACCCTGAGTTTGGAAGCATGGATGACTTCGACCGGCTTATCAGGGAAATGCACGCGCGGAACCTGAGACTGGTCATGGATCTCGTGGTAAACCACTGCTCGGATGAGCACGAGTGGTTTCGCGAGGCGAAAGCGTCGCGGAGAAGCCCGAAACACGACTGGTTTCTCTGGCATCCGGGGCGGGGACACAGCGAGCCGACACCGAAGGGCTCGCCCGTTCCCGATCCTCCCAACAACTGGGGATCATTTTTCCGGGGATCAGCGTGGGAATGGAACGAAACAACCCGCGAATACTACCTACACCTTTTCTCCCGCAAACAGCCTGACCTTAACTGGGACAATCCCGAGCTCAGAGCCGAAATCTACGATATGATGCGCTTCTGGCTCGCGAAAGGCGTCGATGGGTTCCGGATGGATGTGATCAATTTCATAGGGAAGCCCGACGGCTTCCCCGACGCACCGAACCCGCACGGAAAACCGCACGTCCTCGAACCCGCGATGGTCGCCAACCTGCCGAAAACGCACGAATACCTCAAGGAGATGAACCGTGAGGTGCTTTCTCCGTGGAAGTGCATGACGGTGGGAGAAATGCACGCGACCGGCACCGAAGAGGGCATCCGATACGTTCATCCGGCGAGAAACGAACTGAACATGATCTTTCAGTTCGAGCATATGTATATCGATGATGGCCCGGCGGGCAAGTACGACGTACCCCGACAGTGGTCGCTCACGGAGATGAAACACATACTCGACCGTTGGCAGGATGGGCTCGCCGGCCGCGGGTGGAATTCACTTTTCACCGGCAACCATGACCAGCCGCGGGCGGTGAGTCGATTCGGGAACGATGGCGGAGCTTCGGCCATGCAGTCTGAATGGCAGGAGGCCGTGCGTGCTCGTTCGGCGACCGCGATCGCCGCCGCGCTACTCCTGATGCAGGGGACACCGTTCATATATCAGGGCGAGGAAATCGGAATGACCAATGTATCGTTTCCGGACATCGACTCGTACCGAGATATAGAAACACTCAACTTCTACCACGAAGCGGCGCAGCAACCCGGGGCGAACCACGAAAGGCTGCTGGAAATAGTTCACCGGCGAAGCCGGGACAACGCGAGAACTCCCATGCAGTGGACCTCCGGAGCACACGCGGGATTCACGACCTCGGTACCGTGGATACCGGTTAACCCGAACTTCACCGGCATCAATGTGTCCGCCGAACGACACCGTCCGCAGGGCGTCTTCGCTTTTTTCAAGCGCATGATCGCCCTCCGGCGAGCCTTTTCGGTGTTTACCGACGGAGCGTACACCGATCTGTTGCCCGAGCATGCGCAACTTGTTGCGTATACGCGATCACTCGCCGACGAGGATCCAAGCGGAGGCCCGTCGCAGGTTCTCATCGTAGTAAATTTCAGCAACGACCCGGTTCAATGGATACCCGAGCCGCAAACGTCGGAGCTTCTGGTAACCGGTCTCCTCTCGAACACCGCAGCGGCTCCGGAAGGAATCCGAGGGCGCGGTAGTATCCTGTCGCGCGATTCGCTTGAAATTACTCTCGCGCCGTGGGAGGCGTTTTTGAGCACCAACGCGTTACCGGCGAATGTATCGGAGGCGGACACCGTGTGGTATCAGAATGCGTGATCAACTCTCTCTGCGGCTCGTTGCCGCACGGCTCGAAGCGCTCGAGGAAACGATTATCATGCGGTTTCTCGACCGGGCTCAGTTCGCGATCAACCGTATCGCGTATACTCCCGGCAAAAGCGGGTTCGAAGGAGCCGGCGAGGAGTCGCTGTTCGAACTGAGGCTTGCTTCGCAGGAGCGAATGGACGCGGAGTTCGGGCGTTTCATGGTCCCCGAAGAACGGCCGGTATCCGAGGCGCTTCCGGCCCCACGCCGAAAGGTACACCTCCCGCATCTGCCGCTTGGCGTATCGGATGCGAATATAGTTCGTCGCTCGCCGGAGATCCGCGACGCGTATCTCGAGATCATCCCCTCTCTGTGCAACGACGACGATGACGGCCAGTACGGCTCGGCGGTCGAGCACGACGTATACACTATTCAAGCGATCGCACGAAGGGTACATTACGGTGCGCTCTACGTGGCCGAAGCGAAGTACCGCGAACGGAGCAACGAATACCGCGACGCCGCGCGCTCGGGCGACCGAGAGGCCCTGCGGTCCATGCTCACCCGCGCGGACGTGGAAGCGCGTATCTTGGAACGGCTCGAGAAGAAAGTCCGGGACCTGCAGATCGATGTGAATAAGGATGTTCGACGCGTCATAGGCTCCGATGTGATTGTCTCATTCTACCGAAATACAATTATACCCCTCACAAAGAGCGGCCAGATCTCTTACCTGATGGCCCGAGCACGTTGACAGCCTGCAAGCGGGAGGCTACTGTATTGGTATAATGGCTTCTAAGCAGGATCTCTCTGAAAGCCTCGAAATGTACCTAAAGGCCATCTACCTGGTCGAGATGCGCAAGAAAGCAGCACGGGTGACCGATGTGGCAGCTCAGCTCGGCGTCATGGGAAGCTCGGTTACCGCCGCGCTCAGGACTCTTCGGGACCGAGGACTCATAAACTATTCCCCTTACGACCTCATCACGTTGACCGACGACGGTACGGAAGTTGCCCGCGACATCGTCGAAAAGTACAGCGCATTGCGGGACTTTTTTATTAAGGTGCTCGGCATGGACGAGACAACCGCGGAGGAAGACGCGTGCCACATGGAGCACCGAGTTTCGGCGGCACTGTTTGACCGTCTGTCCAAGTTCGTGCACTACTACGAAACATGCCCGCTCGAGAAAGTACGCTGGAACGACGAGGTCGGCTATTTCTGTGCCCGCGAGGGCTCGGACTGTGACCGCTGCCGCACCGGCGAGGAACTCGTCGAGATAGGCGATAAACGGCGCACGCGCGACTGAAACCGGTCAGGCGGCAGGATCGCATCGGTAATGCCTCCGGCTACGGTACGTGAGCGGGAAGATGCTTTCGATCGTGCGCGTAGCGCCTTGCTCAACCTATTCGGCTTTTCCCAGTGAACGCATAAACCCTGCCAAGCGGTCGAGACCCTCGGTCAGAACGCTCTGCTTTGAAACGGTGGATATGACAAGATAGCCGTCATCGGGAAACCCGTAGAAATAGCCGGGATGCACAAGCACCGATTCCTGCTCGAGAAGATCCAGCGCAATTCTCTCGTCATCCGTGCCAGGAATCTGCAGAACCCGATGAATACCCCCGGGCTGGGGAAACGCTTTAAGGTGTAGCCCGCCGTAGACCCCGGTTATATTCTCGAGAACGGCGCCGGCGACCGCGGCACGAGCGGACAACGCTTCCCGTATGTTTAACGCGATGTCGCGACCGTCCTCGAGCATTCGAGAAGCCACGTACTGGCTCGGCGTGGACGCATTCAAAAACGTATCCGCGGCGAGTTCGAGCGCTTCGAACCGCCTCTCGCCGACGCCCGAAGCGATTATCCACGCGAGCTTCAGATCCGGAGAGGCGAAAAGCTTCGACAGCCCCGCGAACCGATACCACTCCGCTTCGCGCTTCTCCAACCTATCCGGCGCACAAGCGGCCATGCCTTCCCTCTCGGTGCCGCGAAAGACTTCATCCGACACGACGAACGCTCCGTAGGCGGCTGCCAGTCGGTCAAACCGCGCGAGTTGCGCCGTCGAAAGCACCGAGCCGGTCGGGTTATTCGGAGAGATAATAACAAGCGCTTTCGCTCCCGCTTCGAGCCCGGCCGCAACGTCCGGGAATTCAGGCGCAAAATTACGCTTCGGCTGCAGACGGTAATACAACGGCTCCAGACGGGCGTACTCGCACAGCTGCTCGAACAGCGGATACGTCGGTGCCGGAAGCAGAATGCGGTCTCCGGCGGCAAGCAGGGATTGAAAGACAAGGCTGTAGCTTTCACTTGTGGATGCCGTCAAAATCACTCGGTCGGGATCGACCGAATCACCTTCAAACGCATACCAGCGCGAGAGACGATCGCGGGTGCGCTGCATACCGCGACTCTCGCTGCGGTACCCGCGGTCGTCGACATAGTCGATAAAATGTCGTTTCAGTCGGGAGTCGGGATAGCGAAGGCCATGATTATGAAAGTTCGTATCCGTAAGGTCGACGATGGACCGCCCCTGGGCTCGGAACGCGGCGGCCGTGGCCATGAGTTCGTTCATTACCTTTGAGCACGGCGGGATTCGAACCCACGACTTCCAGCTCCGGAGGCTGGCGCTCTATCCAGCTGAGCTACGCGCCCGATGTTCTTTCGAACAGAAGTTACGGTATTCGGGTAAACGGCCGGTGTCAAGCCGGGGATAAATCTCGAGGGTTTACGCTTTTCGACCACTTGCACTGAACAGCTATGTGGTTCACTCTCTACACCAGTCATGAAGCGTTTCAATTTCCAGTATAAGGTCGCCGCGACAACCTTCATTGTAGTGGTTCTCGCGGTAGCCCTGCAGTCACTCGCCCGGTCGGTGTCCATCGCGATCGTCTCGGCCGATGAGTCGGTCATTTCGGTTTTCCTGCCGCAGTTCGTTCAGATAGTACAAGGGGTAATACCGATTGTAATTATCCTTTCGGCGTACCTCTTCATAAGTCTTCGCCCCCTGCGCCAGGTTATCACCGCCATAGAGCGGGATGAACCCGTCTCCGAATCCGCGCGGGTGCGGGCGAGAAGGCTCATCGGACGCCTTCCGGTCGGTCTCATTATCGGAAACGTGCTCGGCTTTACACTTGGCATCCTCGTGTCGATATTTTCCGATCCGTCGAGCCTGCTGCGAATGGAGGGGCTGCTTCAGCTTCTAAGCTTCGCTGCCCTCGGTATTGTACTGGCATCGGTACAGATCGGTATAGACGAGATGATTTTAGGGGAACCGCGAAGACTCCTCGGGATTTATGATCTTGAAAACATGTCCGGATACCGATACGTCAGTATCTTCCGGCGTCGCGCAGTAGTGCTTGTGTCCCTCGTAGTTATGCTTATGACATTTCTCGCGCTTACCGGACTCGAGGCGGTGCAAACGTTCGGGGACACGGGAATCGATGTCGATCGAGTTGGAATCGCCATGACGGCGGTTATCCTCTACGGTGTCGTACTCGCAGCGGTAGTCGTTTACACGACCTCGCTCGGCGAGCGCTCCCAGATCAACGCCATGTGCGACAGGCTCGAGACACTCGCCGCAGGCAACGCTTCCCTGAACGCTGCGATTCCAATTACGCAGTACGATGAAATCGGCGTTATGACTTCCCACATGAACCGGATTATCGGCCGGCAGGAGGAGGTAATGGCCAATATTCGCGCCGCGGCGGATCGAGTTGTGCAGTCGTCGGGAGAAGTGGAAGGCGTTATCGAACAGACCCGCACCGCAACCGAGCGCTTGAGCAGCTCGATCGAACAGGTCAACGCAAAGGCCGAAGAAAACATGCAATCGGTCAACAACACAGGCTCCAACCTCAAAGACATGCTCGACAGCGTAGACCAGATAACCGAACAGGTGGATTCGCAAGCGTCCAATGTGGAACAGTCGAGCTCCGCGGTTCACGAACTCGCCGAGAGCGTACGGAACGTTTCGAGTACCACCGATCGAGCGAACGAACTCGCCGGACAAGCCGACCGCGTCGCGCGGGAGGGCGGTGAAGCGGTGAAGGCTTCGCTCCAGAGCATTCATGACATCGAGAGCGCCAGCGAACAGGTCAACTCGATCATTTCGGTAATTTCCAAGATCAGCGCCCAGACCAACATGCTCGCTATGAACGCTGCTATCGAAGCTGCACACGCCGGCGATGCCGGTCGAGGATTTGCCGTGGTCGCCGAAGAGGTCCGAAGCCTTGCCGCCGACAGCGCCGGAAGCGCCCGGGAGATCTCCGACCACATTAAGCAGATGCGCTCGCAGGTGGAAACAGGCGTTGCGAAAGCGGAAGAAGCGGGAAAATCCCTCGACCGCATACAGAATGACATTGCTCAGACCTCGGAGCTCATCGCCGAGATCGCATCGGCCATGCGTGAGCAGAACTCGGGAACCGACGAGTTGCTCAGCGGTATCACCGCGCTTGTCGAATCGACCGAGTCGATCCGCGCGGTTGCCTCCGAACAGAAGGAGCGCAACAATGCCATGCGCACGTCACTCGACGAGCTGCTCGAAAGTTTCTCCGAGATTCAGACCGCGGCGCACGAGCAGACCGACGGAACTCGTGAGATCGTTCAGTCGTTCAACCGCCTTCGGGAAGTCGCCAGGGAGAACGCATCGGTCGTCGAGCAGCTCCAGGCGGTCAGCGGTAGTCGTTCGGCGTGAAGCTCTCGAGTAGAACCGTCCCGACGTTTTTCACCCTGCTGCTGCTCGGCATGATCATTGGGACTTTCTCATGGGAAATCCTCGAACGTCTGCTTTCGATCGCATCGGTCCCGCTTGACCTCCGCGTCGGGCCTGTTGGATTCGATACCGGCGTTCTTTCGGTCCGGTTGATGCTGAATCCCGGATCCCTGGCAGGCCTCTATTTCGGGCATCGTACGTTTGTAAGGACGTGATTCGTTCGATTTAAGGTTGATGTCTAACCGTGTGCATACCATGACGAAACAGTCGCCGACTCTGCTCCTCGCGAGCGCATCGCCGCGCCGAAAAGCCTTACTCGCGAGCCTCGGTGTAGCGTTTGAGACACGCAGCCTCGATGCCGACGAACAGTTCTCCGAGCGCTGGGACCCCGAATCGGTGGCCCGCACGCTCGCCGAACGGAAGCTCGGGTGCGTTTACGACTCGAGCGAGTGGGACTACGTACTTACAGCGGACACGATTGTATGCGCTCCGGTCGCAGACGGCGAGAGAATCCTCGGAAAACCGCGCGACGCGGAGCAGGCGAGCGAGTACTTAACCCTGCTATCGGGCAGGGCTCATCGGGTACTTACCGGAGTAAGCCTCTCCGGCCGCGCGGTCGGCGGAGTCGAAACGGCAATATCACAGACCATTGTTCACGTAGCACACCTCAGCGACTCGGAGGTTGCCTGGTATGTTTCCCTCGAGGAGTGGCGAGACGCCGCGGGCGGGTATCGAATGCAGGATGCCGGCGCGGCGTTCGTAGAGCGGATCGAGGGAAGCGCGAGCAACGTTATAGGCTTGCCAATGCGGCTCGTTTATTCTATGTTGCTAACGCATCGTTATCCGTTTCGATGACAAAACTTTCCGATTCGCGTTCCCTACAAACCGCACGGTGAGCGGGAAGCGAATACGAGAACCAGAGAGGGAGTGTTCGGGTAGGAGCGCCGAAGTGCGTTATGTGCGCCGAGATGCGTTATGTGCGCCGAGATGCGTTATAGTAACAGCACCGGGGCTGTCTGATCCGTTCACAGAGACTTCAGGAGGAGTATACATGGCTGTTGTATCCATGAAAAACCTGCTTGAGTCAGGAGTCCATTTCGGACATCAGACCAAGCGATGGGACCCGCGCATGAAGAAGTTCATCTTCGCCGAGCGTAACGGGATCCATATTATCGACCTGCAGAAGACCACCGCTGCAATAAAAGAAGCCTACGACGCGGTTCGGCAGACGGTTATGCGGAACAAGTCCGTGCTGTTCGTCGGCACCAAGAAACAGGCACAGGCGGCCATTCAGCGTGAAGCCGAGCAATGCGGAATGTACTATGTGAATAACCGCTGGCTCGGGGGCATGCTCACCAATTTCGCAACCATTAAAAAGTCTCTTCAACGATTGAAGAAGATCGAAAAAATGGAGGTCGACGGCACCTTCGAACAGCTCACCAAGAAAGAAGTGTCCGGATTGAACAAGGAGCGCGCTAAACTCGAGCGTAACCTTGGCGGTATCAAGGACATGAAGGAGCTTCCCGGCATTATCTTCGTCATTGACACCCGCAAAGAAGCCATCGCCGTCGCCGAGGCGAAGCGCATGGGCATCCCGATCGTAGCCGTCGTGGACACGAATAGTAATCCGGAGGGCATCGACTACCCCATCCCGGGCAACGACGACGCGATCCGCGCCATAACGCTATTCACACAGATTATCAGCAAAGCAGTAGTGGAAGCGGACAACGAGATCGGCCTTGAGGTTATCGAGAGCATGCAGGATGAAGAAGACGAAGAATCTCTCGACCAGGAAGGGCGGCCGATCGAACCGAGTCTCTACGAAAAGGATGACCAAGAGGGCGAGGATGCCGCCGATTCCGAGGCTGAGCACGAAACTGCTCCGGTCGCCGAAATCGTGGAAGAAGAAGCGGAGGCGGAAGAGGACACTCTCACGGATCAGGACTACACCGACTACAATCCCGATCCCTCCGATGAAAAGCGCAGCCTTCCCGAACAGGAGTTCGTCGAAGACCGGGTCGCCGACGAGGCCGGCATCGACGAAGAGAAATACTACGAAGAATAAGAGAAATCACAATCAGCGGAGAGTAAACCATTGGCAGTTAGTGCAAGTGACGTGAAGAAGCTCCGGGACAAAACCGGTGCGGGTATGATGGAGTGCAAGAAGGCCCTTGTCGAAGCCGAAGGCGAGTTTACCAGGGCCGAGAAGATTCTTAAAGAACTCGGTCTTGCGGCAGCGGCGAAACGGGGTGGCCGGGCCACAAACGAAGGCCGGATTTTCACCCATATCAGCGATTCCAGAGCGGCTATTGTTGAGGTAGCGTGCGAAACCGATTTTGTCGCGCGCAACGAAACCTTCGTAGCGCTCGGAGATGAGCTCGCGGCTGAGGCCGCAGAACGCGGTCTCAAGGCGCCGGATGAAAGCATGGAGTCCAAGGTCAAGGACGCTATCAGCACCATCAAGGAAAATATGACCGTTCGGCGTGTTGATACGCTCGATATCAGCGACTCGCAGCTTGCCGTCGACTATATTCACGGCGAAGGAGGAAGCCTGGGCGTCATCGCCGTTGTTGACGTTGAAAAGCCCGAACTCAAGCAGAACGAACGCGTTAAACAGTTCGCTTTCGATCTGGCTCTGCATGTAGCCGCTTTCAATCCGACATTCCTTTCCAAAGATACCGTTCCGCAGGAATACCTCGACGAACAGGAGTCGGTATTCCGCAAACAGGCGGAAAACCTGGGCAAGCCGGAGAAGGTGCTTCAGGGTATCGTGCAGGGAAAAATGAAGAAACACCTCGCCGAGATCTGTTTTGTCGAGCAGCCGTTCGTCAAAGACGATAAGCGCTCGGTATCGGATGTGGCGAAAGAACTCGGAAAAGAGGTTGGATCGAACATTTCGATCGTGGACTTCCGGTATTTCCGAGTGGGCGAGGAAATGGAATAAGTCGCTATGCAGGAAGTAATCAAAGACGCCGAAGACCGCATGAAAAAATCAATCGAAGCGGTTACCGAGGAGCTCAGCTCCATACGAACCGGGCGGGCATCGACCGCCCTGTTCGACAAGATCAAGGTCGATTACTACGGAGCGCCGACTCCGCTCAACCAGCTTGCGACCATCAGCGTCCCGGAAGCGAGGCTCGTTGTTATTCAACCTTGGGATAAGGGCGCGATGGGTGAAATCGAGAAAGCGATTCAGAAATCCGAGCTGTCTCTGAACCCCAACAACGACGGAAAGGTCATTCGGATTAACATACCGCCGTTAACAGAAGAACGTCGCAAGGACTATGTCAAACTCGCGAAAGAAAAGGCTGAACAGGCTCGCGTTTCGGTTCGCAATATTCGACGTGACTCACTCGACACCTTGAAGAGCCTCGAAAAAGACGGCGATATATCCGAGGACGAGCTTAAGCGGTACGAAGACGAGATGCAGAAACTCGCCGACAAATATGTCGCTAAGATAAACGACCTGCTCGAATCCAAGGAACAGGAAATCCTCGAGATCTGAACTATGGCGAAAAGCGAGGTCCCGGGCATAGATGCCAACGCCCTACCCGGTCATGTCGGCATTATCATGGATGGTAATCGACGCTGGGCCAAACTGAACGGACTGAAAGCTACCAAAGGGCACGAGGAAGGGCTCAAGAGTGCCAAAGCCGCAGTACGCGCAGCGGTCGAGCTCGGAGTCCGCACGTTGTCATTTTACACGTTCTCGACCGAGAACTGGAAACGTGACTCGGTGGAGGTGCGGTTCCTCCTGGGCCTGGTAAAACGCCTGCGCGATGAGTTCGATTTCTACGATGAGCTGGGCGTTAGGGTGGTACACAGCGGAGATTTCGACGGGCTTCCGGCGGAAGTACGCAAACCTATCCGGGAAACAGTCGACTACACGCGGGCAAATACTACCGTTACCGTGAATCTGGCGGTTAACTACGGTGGGCGTAACGAACTACTCCGCGCAATATCGCGAATGCGGACCGCCGGCGCCTGGGACAATCCGGGCGAGATTCCAACCGAAGAGAGCGTACGTAGTTTCCTCGATCAACCCGAGCTTCCCGATATTGACCTTGTGATCCGAACCGGCGACCGATATCGGCTCAGCAACTTCTTCATCTGGCAGACCGCCTACGCGGAGCTAGTCTTTCGCCCCGTGCTGTGGCCGGACTGGAACGAGGATAGTTTCTACGAGGCTATTCGAGAATTTCAGAACCGTAAGCGGACGTTCGGGGGCGATTCTTGAAAGTCAGCAACTTCCTGCTTCGTTTCATCGTCTTTATCGTAGGGGTTCCGCTGTTATTCTTAGCCGTACTCGCCGTGCCCCATCCCAACTATCCGCTGTTTCTGATAATTGTACTCGCCGCCGCGGCGCTCAGTGGGCAGGAATCGGCCGGGTTATTTTTGTATCCCGAGGACGACTACCCGGGAAATCGGATTATCGCCGCTGCGCTCGGACTGGTTATACCGGCCGGGACGACCCTGGTGGTCTTCGAGCTTTTGCCCGAGCATGGCATATTCGGCCTATTACTCGTGAGTTTTGCGCTGATTAATGCCGGGCAGGTTTTCCGGAAGGGCTCGGAGAGCATCCGAAGAATTATCCCGAGTATCAGCGGCCATACAATGACCCTGCTGTACCCCGGTATTTTCCTCGGTTACGCGGTTCGACTCACGACGTTTCCGGACGCCGGAGCGCTGATCGTAGTTTTTCTGGCTGCCGTATTTTTTAACGATACGATGGCCTACGTCACTGGCCGCCTGTTCGGCGGCAGATCCCAGGGGGTCGTATCGATCAGCCCCAACAAGAGCCTCGCAGGCTTTGTCGGGGGCTTAGCGTCTTCACCGCTCGCCATCCTGATAGCGGAGGTGGTTCGGCCCGGTTTATTTCCGCGACATTTCGGCCTGCAGATCGTGTTCGGCTTACTCGTGGGTCTCGCCGTTATTCTCGGCGATCTGGTTGAAAGCGGAATCAAGCGCTCGGCAGGCGTTAAGGACTCGGGCACCCTCATTCCCGGGCGGGGCGGTTTGCTTGATTCGATCGACTCGCCGGTATTCGTGGCACCGTTCTTCTATTATCTTTACATGGTGTTCTTCCTTTGAAGCGCCGCAACACGCTATACTTGTGAGCATTAGGGTTTTTTTATGTTTCTGATCATTGTACTCGGACTGTTCGGTCTCGGTCTAGTCGTATTTGTGCACGAGGCCGGACATCTGCTCGCCGCGAAGGCCGTGGGAGTGGAAGTTGAGGCGTTTTCTATCGGATGGGGACGCACGCTAATATCACGCAAGTGGGGTGATACCGATTATCGGCTGAGTCTCTTTCCCCTCGGCGGTTACTGCAAAATGAAGGGGGAGGAGTCGTTCCAGAAGGCGGTCGAAGAAGACGCAGAAGAGCTGCCGCGGGAACAGGGGTCCTTTTACGGAGCCAGTGTGTGGCGGAGGGTTGTAATTCTCGTTGCAGGTCCGGCTGCAAACTTTATTTTTGCAGTAATAGTTCTCTCGCTCATCTGGTTTTTCGGGTTTTCTTTCGAGACGTTTGAGAACCGTATTGTCATAGCATCCGAGTATCAGAACGGTGCGAGCGAGGAGTCACCCGCGGAATCCGCCGGCCTGGAGACGGGAGATCGGATCATCTCGATAAATGGTGACGAAACCCCCTATTTTCGCAATATTCAGCAACAGATCGCTTCCTCGGCCGGCCGACAAATTACTATGCAGGTCGAGCGAAACAGTGAGACGTCAACAGTGGAAACAACTCCCCGCCTCGACCCGGCAAGCGGTGCCGGCGTAATCGGCATCGCGCCCTGGATCGATCCGGTCGTGGACACAGCCTCCGGCAGCGCCCGCGTGGCGGGTTTACAACCCGGCGACAGAATTCTGCGAGTCGACGGCCGGGATATTCAACACAGTCTGGAGTTCTCCTCCGCGCTTCGCGACGGCGGAGCCAGCGTAGAAATCGAGTATGAGCGTGACGGAGAAGAATATACCACACGACTCGCTCCCGATAGTGAAGACGGAGTTCGGGTGGCCGGAATAACCTTCGCTACGGTAACCGGCGAGAGTCGCGAATACGGATTCGCAGGCGCCGTCGCGCGCGGTACGTCGGAAACATTCGAGACCATGGCCCTGACCGTTCGCGGTATCGGTACGCTCTTTCGTGGCGTCGACGTAACGCAGGCGGTAGCCGGCCCCGCTCGGATCGTTTACCTTACCGGCGAAGTCGCCTCGCAGGGTTTTGATGTTGGACTCGGGGCGGGTGTCTCTTCGCTTTTCAATTTTCTCGGTCTTTTAAGTGTTATCCTTTGTTTTATGAATCTTCTGCCGATTCCGGTCTTCGACGGCGGACAAATCGTCATAAGCCTTGCCGAAGGAATCCGACGCAGACCGTTCACGCCCCGTACAATGCAGCGGTATCAGATGGTCGGCGCCCTCATAGTGTTCGCCCTGCTCATATTCGCGATCACAGCCGACTTTCTTTTCTTCACAGGAGGATGAGCCTTGGTCCAGCCTTTGACTCTCGCGTGCAGACACTCCGACGGAGGCCATCGCGCATACAGGACATTCACGCTGGCGTTCGCTATTCTGATCGCCTCCGCTGTCACTGCCGTAGCGAACGAGCCCGACCTCATTGTCAATACAAGCCATCAGGGCAGCGTCGAGCAACTCCATTTTAACGCGGAAGAGCAGCTTCTCGTCTCCGGTTCGAGCGACGGCTCAGTCCGTGTATGGGACGCCGACACACAGGAGCTGCTGCGCAACCTCCAGGTAACGCAGCTGCCTATCCGTCAACTCGCGTCACATCCTTCCCGACCGGAGGTTGCTGTTGTCGTTCAAACATCCGAGGGCTACCGATTGTCGGTATGGGACTATATGGACGGAGAGGAGCTGTACTTTCAGGAATTACAGTCTGAGCCGCTGCACATGAGTTACAGTCCGAAAGGAACCTGGCTCGTGTATTCGCAGACGGCAGCCGAGAGCGTCGTAATGCTCGATTCCGAGACAGGGGAACGCGACGACAGAGTCGAGATGGATACCGGAATCGTCAGTTATTTTACGATAGGCGGAAGCGAAACCAACATCATGACGTACGCGCCGGCAGATGGCCGCATTCAATATACCCGCCTCGAAGACGGAAACACTCTTCAGGAGGATTCCACGGTTTCGAACCTCCAGGACATGCACGTTCTCGAAAACCGCCGATTCGCCGCGGCCCGCGACGGGGACGATCTAGTCATAATCGATATCCTCGACGGGAGCGAACGCGACAGGGTTACCCGTGAACGGATACGCGATATAAAAGTCGACTCCGAGTCGGGACGAATCGCCGTTCTTCACGGGCAGGACGGCTCGCGCGGCATAGAGGAATATGAGTTCGACGGTGATTCGCTTTCCCTGACTGAAGAGTATGATGAAGAAACTACGGCAGAAATCAGCGCCATCGAGTTTGTGTTAGGTAACGTGTTCTCCGGCGGGCCCGAAGGACGTCTCGCTCTCGTGACCGACGAAGAGCTGGACATAATTGCCGAGAACGAGCTTCTCCCGGTGCGATCGGTCGCGTTCGGAGAATACTCTATGCTTGTCACCGCCAACGACTACGCCAGCTCGATCAAGTCGGATTTTTTCGGGTCAATGACTCTCGACGATGAGCTTCAGGTACGCGAGCAAGAATCCGGAATCCTGCCCCAACCGGGAGATGAAAACAGGCGCGAAATCGAGGTTTCCAATCCGGAGGGCGATCGCGTTGTTCTCAGCGAGCGTTTTTCCAATCGCGGCAGCAGTTTCACCACTCGTCGGGCGCTTCAGCGTGTGAGTCCGGAGCTCGAGCTGTCACGCTCCGATGGATTCGGCCGCGACCGGGGTCCCGAGGGCACCGACAACCTGACCGAGCGAGACATAACCATAAGTTACCTCGAAAACGAACCGTGGGATCAGTCGGTCGCGAACGCGCCCAACCTCTATACAACGCTCGACAGCCGCATACTCCTGTGGGATTCGCCCGATATACCAATGAGCCTTGTCGAAGATGACGACTCAATCGCCCGAGCTCCCAACACCCGGGATGAATCGATTCGCAGCCTGGTCGGTCATGATGCGGCCGTGACGGTGCTCTACAGCGATGGTGTGGCCGAACAGCGCCATCCGATTACCTTCGAGGTCCTGCAGGACTATGACGTTGGCGAAAGCCTTACTGCCGCGTACATCCGTGACTCCATGCTCTTAGTCGGGCGCAACGCGAGTGGCCGCAGCGGATCGGCGTTAACTCGGGTAGACCCCGAGACCGGGGAGACGGTTAACCTCGACACCGAGGCGTTTTACGTGTTCCGAATCGCAGTCGACAGACAACGGGGAGCCGCCTACGTACTCGGGTTATCGCGGGGCGACGAAGGTCTCGTGACAACCGTCGAACGGATAACCGGCGAGGGGCTGCGTGAGACGGAGCTACTGCACGAAGTTCCGACCGAAGATCTGGAGTCGGACATCACCGTCGACGAGCGGACCGGCACTGTGTATATCGCAGCCGGACTCGATGGCGTACTCGTCTGGGACGGGTCGGAAATCCGAACACTTCCGCAAACCGATCATCTCGCTCGCCGCCTTGTAGTCGGGCGTGGTAAGGTGCTCGCGGTCAATGTGAACGGGACCATCAGTATATGGAACCAGGCATCAGAGGAACACCTCGGAGATGTGTACCTGTTCGAGGACGGTCGCTGGCTCGCCTTAGGCCCTGACGGCGGTTATTTTACGGCAGAAGATATGGATGTCGTCGATTTACTCCGAGCTCCCGAGGAGGATATTGACATAGCCGAACGGCGAGCCGAACTTCCCGTTACGATCAGCGCCGCGCAATACGAGCGTGGAGTCGAACTCGACGAGGTGCTGCGTTCGCTCGGCCGACGTGAAACCGACTGATGAAAGAGATCCACAATTGAAGTTCCCGTCGAGGACTACGGAAGCTCGCACGGGTTCTGTTCTGTCTCACGAGAAGTCCGCCAACGGCAGTCGCCGCTTAGTCGGGAGGATTCTCTGAAACTCTCAGAATCGCCTCGCGAACCGCCTCCCGAACCTCGGCGATTCGCTCTTCGTCTTCGGCATGAGCGTAGAGGCGACCCAAGAGATTGGCCCGGTATTTGGGCCTGACACGGTTCAACGCGTATGCTGCCATGTCGAGTACGCAGTCCACGCTACGGCATATGTCGTCACCTGCCTGGTCGAGCTGTCGTTCCAGCTCGTCGAAAACGAGGCGTTCGCTATCGTTTGTGAGGTCTTCGAGATTGTAGCGCTGTTCCAGTGCCATATTGCTGCGTCCTCCCTAGGTCGGATTATCGGCTAAGGTTTCGAACCGGGTATACTCCGGCACAAACCCGATTTTCACTGTCCCGATCGGTCCATTACGCTGTTTCGCGAGGATAAGCTCGGTCTCCACCACCGGCTGCTCGTCTGTTGCTTCCCGGGATCTATGGAGGAAAATAACGACATCCGCGTCCTGCTCGATCGACCCGCTTTCGCGCAGATTCGCCAGGCTCGGACGTTTTCCTTCGGAATCACGATTAACCTGAGACAACGCCACCACCGGAATTTTCAGCTCGCGCGCGAGACCTTTCAAGCTACGCGAAACTTCGGCGATCTGCTCGTGCCGCGGAATATCGTTGTTTTCCGACCCGATTAACGAAATATAGTCGACGAAGATAATCTTGACGTCACCCTGTTGTTTCATCCGGCGGGCCTGTGCGCGAAGATCGAGCAGCTTCATATTGGGGGTATCTGCGAAAAAAAGGGGGGCTTCGTAAATCATCCCGGCCGACTCCACAAGGTGAGCAAAGTCTGCCGGGCGAAGCATGCCGGTACGAATCCGCTGGCTTGAAATTCTCGCTTCGCTCGACACGAGGCGCTGCATTATCGCCATATCGCTCATTTCGAGCGTAAAGAACCCCGTAGAGACTCCCTGCTGTATCGCAATATTGGCGGCCATGCTCAACGCGAACGCGGTTTTCCCGATAGACGGGCGCGCGCCGACAACGATAAACTCACTCTCCTGAAAACCGCTGGTCAACTTGTCGAGCGCGACAAAACCCGACGGTACTCCGGTATAGTCATCCTTGCTTCGATACAGGCGCTCGATCGCGTCGACAGTGCGCTGAATAATCTCGCGAGCAGGCTTGTAGCCTTCCGCTTGATTCTCGTCGGTGATTTCGAAGATCTGCTGTTCGGCTTCCTCGATTACGTAGCGCGTTTCCTGTTGCTCGTCGTAAGAACTGTGTGCAATCGACTCCGAAATGCGAAGCAACCTCCGCCTGACGCTGGCATCCCGCACGATACGTGCGTAATACTCCACATTGGCGGCGGTTGGCACGGCAGCGGTGAGCCCGGCGACGTAACCGGCGCCACCCACCGCTTCAAGCTGACCCCGCGTTCGAAGCTCTTCGGTAACGGTGATAAGGTCGGGAGTCTCGGACCGATCGCTCAGTGCGACGATGCACTCGAACACCTTTCCGTTCGAAGCACGATAAAAATCGCGGGCTCTGATATAAGGGAGAACCCGGTTCAGCGCGTCGGCGTCGAGCATTAACGCGCCGAGAACCGCGACCTCCGCCTCTTCGTTGTGTGGAGGGACTCTCCCCTTGGGATCGGACATGATCGCTTAAGGACCTACCCTCAGCCCTCGGTCTGCTCGTCCTCGCCTTCTGCCGTCGTGGTCGCGGATTCACCGGCACCGTTCACGGGTTCTTCAACGGCAGTTTCGGACTCGCCCTGGGTCGCTTCGGTGGTTCCGGAGTTTTCCGACTGAGCGCTATCAGCGCCTTTGCGTCCGGCTGCTGTCACGGTTACAGTGAGCGTGGCTTCTTCTTCGCCGTAGAGACGGACCCTTACCTTGAAGTTCCCCACCGTCTTGATTGTCTTTTCGGGTACGTCAATCTGGCGACGCTGAACGTCGATACCAGCTTTCTCGAGGCGCTCGGCAATACCGGCGCTGCTTAACGAGCCGAAGAGCTTACCGTTCTCCCCCGCCGGCATTTCCACGACCATCGGTTCGTTTTCGATCCGCTCGCGAAGTGACTGTGCTTCGCGTTGTTTCTTCTGCTTGCGTTCCTCGATTTCCGCACGCCGCGCGTCAATTAATGCGCGATTCGCCCGGTTGTCCAGAAGCACAAGGTTGCGCGGAAGCAGGTAATTGCGTGCGTACCCAGGCTTCACCTCGCACACATCCCCTTCTTCACCAAGGTTTGAAACGTCTGTATTCAAAATAACTTTCATGACTTTCTCCTTTCCCCTTCAATTGACCTGTAACCATACGACTATTGCGCGGGCCGTTGGGGCCCCCGCGGAGTCGGTCCGTCCCTGCGCCGTGTCCAATGCTCGAAGAGCCCAAGGCTGGGTACTACTAAGGCTACGATGCCGCCGGTTAATGGAATAACAAACAGCAGCATGAGCACAAGCGGCACGAGCGCCCTGCGGCCCGGCCTTTTCCCATCGGCTCCGACGAGAAACTGCAGCAGTCCAACACCCTGGGCTGCGAATACGCCGCCTGAGAATATTAACGTATTCCACCCGAGGATGCCGAAAAACTCCGGCCCGCTACTCAGTTCGACGACCACACCTGCGAGCCCCGCCAGAAGAACGAACGGCAACCACGACGGAGAGCGGTATTGTTCCAGTATCCGGTCGCCTACCGCACCTGATAGCCGTCCTCCTACCAGGTAGTTCAACCCGAGCGTAAGGGTGAATCCTCCTGCGAATGTTCGAAGCCACAGCATTGAGACCAGTCGCTCGGGCGATTCGACGCCGAACATTTCGCTTATATCAACGCCCTCAGGCATATCTGAAAAGATCTGCTCGGCGGCCGAAAGTTGCGAAGCGATTTGCCCACGGAAGGCCTCGCTGTCGACAAGCATAGTTGCGGAGGGAAGCGCCGCGAGCGTTGCAACGAGTCCCGCTACAGCTAACGATGCTGTCCGGCCGCCCCGCGGCAGCCGAAGTTCGTTCAAGACCCATACAGCGCAGATCAGGCCAATCGGAACCAACCCATCCACCATCGCCGCGCCGAAGAGATCGTCCGGAGCCTGGAAGGCACGCCACGCCACGACAATTGCAACGAAAACAGCCGACAAGCCGCATCCGATGGTTAGGTGCCGTCGGTCGGTCTTTCCCCGAAGAAACTGCAGTGGTGCCGGAAACAGAAGGAAAAACACACCTGTTTGAAAGATCAGTGCCGCCAGGAACGACAACGATCCAATCGCGACCCAATCGGTATGCTTCCGTGTGTCTGTACCCATGTTGTTCTACCTATCAACGGGCGTGGCTAGTCGCTATTCGCATGGAACGAGCGGCTTTCTAACCGTACGGAAGCAACGCGATCTTACGCGCTTTCTTGATCTCACGAACGAGACGGCGCTGGTTTTTTGCGCTCGTTCCGGTAATCCGGCGAGGCAGAATCTTACCCTGGTCGGTTACAAATCGCCGCAGAACCTCCGGGTGCTTGTAATCGATTGTAAGATTCTGAGCCTTGATCTTATCTACTTTCTTGCGGAAAAACGGCTTGCTTTTTCCGCGGAATCCTCCGCCGCGGCCACCGCGTCCGCGATCTTCGCTTCCCCTGTCTCTGTCATCGCTCATAGACATTTCTCCTTAGCTAATCGTTCAACTATCGCCTGCCGGCGTTAAAACGGCACGTCATCCTCGAAATCATCGACCGGATCAGCCGGACCGGAGCCTGCTCCCCCGAAGGGTTCATTTCCCCCTCTCGAAGCACCGGTTGATGCGCCGGTCGAGGACCCGCCAGGCCCTGCCCCGTCGCCGCGTCCGCCGAGAAGCTGGATATTATTGCAGAATATTTCAACTTTACTTCTGGTCTGGCCGTCCTGTTCCCAGCGGTTCTGCACGAGTTCGCCGTCTACACCGACCTGCTTTCCTTTGGTGAGGTAGCGGCTGACCGCTTCTCCCATTCTTCCGAAGATGACAACGTCGAAAAAGTTTGCCTCGTCAACCCATTGATCGCCCTGCTTTCGCCGGCGATTGATTGCAATTCCGAACTTTGTAATCTGCATGCCACCCTGAGTAACCTTCACGTCCGCGTCGCGGACAAGTCGGCCGACCAGGGTAACGCGATTGATATCGGCCATAGTCTGTTACGCCTCCTGGCGTACTACCATGAACCGCAGAAGATCGTCTTTGTGACGGAGGGCTGACTCAACGTCGGCGACCGTCTCCGGTGCCATTTCAGCGATAAAGAGAAAATAATGCCCTTGATGGACATCCTTGATCGGATAGGCGAGTGTTCGCTGCCCCATGTCGTCTTCTTTGACGACACTTGCGTTAAGCTTCGCGAGCTCGCTTCGTACCATGTCCCGACCCCGGTTGAACACTTCATCTTCGGGCCGAAACACGCACATTACCTCGTAATTGCGCATAACTTGCTTATGCCTCCTTGTGGACTATTTACCCTGAGTAAGCATACCTTCCCAGGGTAAAGAGGAAGGTCATAGCTACCATGCAGACGAAAGAGCTGTCAAGCCGCCGAGAATCATGCCGATAGGGAACACATAACGATATGGCTGCACGCGTAAACTACGAGGACAATATATTCTTCCTCTCCGCGATTATCAAAACACTATCGACCGGTATGTCGCTCGACATCGACAGTGAGATCTTCCGAGAGAAGGTTGTCGAGGATATCGCATTCGTACACTCGACGATAACCCGGCTCCATGATTCGTTGCGCAACAACGTATACCTCATTCGCCGCACGGAGTACATGCGGGAACTCTCTCGGGCCGTTCAGCTGTTTATCAAATTTCTTGAAAAGGTCGAGGAGCCGGGGACGTCGTTTCGCGACGCGGTCGCGGAAAATGAGGCCACGTTCAGACGGTATCGCGACGAACAGACTCGCATGGAGCGTGAGCTGACCCGAGCACTTCGGTCCACTCCGAAAAACACAGAGGAACAGGAAGATATTATCGGACAGGACGAATACCGGTTTCTTTTCGAAGACGGCGACGAGGGATAACGCTCTACCCCGTTTCCGGCATCGGCAATTGCAGAAATCGCTCACAATTTTGTACCCTTCCCGGAGCCGGCTCGAACCTTAGCCGGATAGTGGAAGGTACCAATTGACAAAGACTCAGATTCGAAAAACGAAAATAGTGTGCACGCTCGGGCCGGCGGTCGACGACTTCGAGAGCATCAAACGGCTTATCGAGTCGGGCATGAACGTCGCACGACTGAACTTCTCCCACGGCTCCTACGATGAACATCGTCGCCGGATTCAACACGTTCGCGACGCATCTTTCGAACTCGATACTCCCGTTGCGATTATGGTCGATACCAAAGGACCGGAGATACGAACCGGCGATATTGCCGACGATGGTGCGATCGAGCTCCAGCACGACCACAGGGTTATCATAACAACCGAGCAGGTCGCAGGGACTGAGGAGCGGATTTCAGTATCGTACGACAAGCTCACGGAGGACGTGGAACCCGGCCACCACGTTTTTATTGCTGACGGCCTGATCGATCTCGAGGTCGAGCGGGTAGAAGGAAATGACATTCACTGCATTGTCCGCCACGGCGGAATAATCGGATCGAAAAAGAATGTAAACGTACCGGGAATCCGCCCGCAGCTTCCCTCGATGACCGAAAAAGACCGGCAGGACATCCTCCTTGCGATTGAGGAAGGCGTCGACTTCATCGCTGCAAGTTTCATCCGTCGGGCCGACAACATCGTCGATATACGCGAAATCCTCGACCGTGACGAATCACCCATCCGGATAATCGCCAAGATCGAAGATGAAGAAGGGCTCGAAAACATCGATGCGATTATCCGGGTCGCCGACGGAGTAATGGTCGCGCGGGGCGATCTCGGCGTACAACTGTCGACCGAGCAGATTCCCATGGCTCAGAAGCGCGTCATCGCGAAGTGCAATCGCGAAAACAAGCCGGTAATCACCGCCACACAGATGCTCGACAGCATGATACACAATCCTAATCCAACACGAGCCGAGCTTACCGACGTTGCCAACGCGATTTTCGACGGCACCGATTGCGTCATGCTTTCAGGGGAGACCGCCAGCGGTAAGCACCCGTTCGCATCGGCGGCTATGCTTCACCGGATTGCGATGGCGGTCGAGTTATCCGAGGAATACCGTCAGCGATGCCGGGAGCACTTCGAGTCTTTCCGGGGAATAACGCACGATATGGGGCACGCGGTCGCGAAATCCGCGTATAGCCTCGCTCACGACGTGGAGGCCAGCGCGATTATCTCGCCGAGTTTGCGCGGCAATAGTCCGCGCCTTCTCAGTCAGTTCCGCCCGCTTGCCACGATCATCGCGGTGACGGTAAGCGAATCCGTACAGCGCCAGCTCCTGCTTCACTGGGGCGTTGTCCCGATACGGACAGAGGTGGTGACCGATTCGGACGCCATGATACAAAACGCACTCCGACTCGCACTCTCCGGCGGGTACGTCGAACGGCTCGACCGGGTCGTAACCGCTGCGGGAATTCCGGTTAACTCCCCGATTATGATGAACACGGTGAAGGTACACTTCCTCGGCAACATTCTGAGTCGCGGTCGCTCCGGATTCGGTGGGACGGTAAGCGGACGGGTGGTAAAGTGCAACGATCCGCAGACGGCCCGCCGCAGACTCAAGCGCGACGGCACCGAAATAATGATAACACGCAAGTTTACGCGCGAGCATCTTCCGCTCGTTGCAGGACTCGCCGGCATTATTGTCGAGGAGGGAAGCCCGGTACCCCCGGAGGAAATCCAGAGACGCAACGAATCCGTTGTCTATATTGGGGAGGTCCCCAAGGCGTTCGACAGCTTCGAAGAGCGCCTCTACGTGAGCATCGATAGTGAGGAGCTTCTCATCTACGAAGGTATCATCTCGGGAGAATAAGCGTTCAACGACTCGAAAAGCCGCCTTCCTAAGGGCCTTGCGTACGAAGCCTACATGAATGTAGTATTCGCGACATAAACCTACGGGAAGGATGGTTACTACATGGTCGAAAGCGCCCTGCAAACGCAGGAACACGGAAAAAGGGATCGTGTATCCGAGCTCGAGTTGCTTTTCAGCATCAGTCAGATCCTTGACCAGAGCCTGGATATCAAGGAAACACTCCAACCCGTTCTCAACGCGGTGGCCGACGGGCTTCAGATGCAGCGTGGCGCCATTACGCTTCTCGACCGCAAAACCGGCGAAATTATTACCGAGGCCGCGTACGGTCTGACCGAGGAACAACGTCAGCGGGGGCTCTATCGCCTCGGCGAAGGCATTACCGGGAAAGTGGTGGAGAGCGGCGAACCGATGGTCATTCGCTCCGTGCAGGAAACCCCTGAGTTTCTCGATCGCACGGGCGCCCGTCGTTTGTCGGACAGCGCCGACGTGAGTTTTCTCTGCGTTCCGATACGGATCGGTAAAGAAACCCTTGGAGCGTTCAGCCTCGACCGTCCGGTTGTCGACGAGCCGGAGCTTACCGACGACGTTCGTCTACTGAGCATTATTTGCTCGATGATAGCCCAGGCGGTACAGACCCGCAGGGCCGCGATGGAGGAAAAGCGCCGGCTTCAAGCGGAAAACGACAGGCTGAAACACGAGCTGCAGCAGCGCTTTCGCCCGTCTAATATAATCGGCAATTCCAGCAGTATGCAGACGGTCTTCGATATGATCGCCCAAGTCTCACGGAGCGAAGCAACGGTGCTCATTCGAGGGGAGAGCGGAACGGGCAAGGAGCTTGTCGCCAACGCGATCCACTTCAACAGCCGACGCGCCGACAAACCGTTCGTTAAGGTTAACTGCGCAGCCTTACCCGAGACCGTTATAGAGAGCGAGCTGTTCGGACACGAGAAAGGAGCCTTCACCGGCGCCATCTCCACGAGGAAAGGCCGATTTGAGGCGGCCGCAGGTGGCACAATATTCCTCGATGAGATCGGCGACCTCTCGGCCACAACGCAGGTGAAGCTGCTTCGTGTTCTGCAGGAAAAAGAGTTCGAGCGCGTTGGCGGCAACCAGACTATACGAACGAACGTCCGGGTAATCGCCGCTACGAACAAGAACCTCGAGGAACTCATCGCCGACGGACAATTCCGTGAAGACTTGTATTACAGGCTCGATGTCTTCCCGATCCGCGTTCCTCCGCTGAGGGAACGAAAGAGCGATATCCTTCAATTGGCGGACTACTTTGTCGAGAAGTACTCAAAGGAGAACCACGTTACAATCCGCCGCATTGCCACACCGGCGATAGACCTCCTGACCGCCTATCACTGGCCGGGAAACGTCCGCGAGCTCGAGAACTGCATAGAGCGAGCGGTGCTGCTGAGTACCGACGAGGTAATCCACAGCCACCACCTGCCGCCGTCGCTTCAAAGCGCCGAGAGCACGGATACAAGCCTGCATTCTTCCCTCGAGGAAGCTGTCAACAAGCTCGAGCGCGATCTGATCCTCGACGCGCTTAAGAGCACCCGCGGAAACATGGCCCGCGCAGCCCGATTGCTCCATGTCACCGAACGCGTCATGGGCCTGCGGGTCCAGAAACACGGTATAGATCCGAAAAACTACCGGTAAGCGACTACCGACCGAGTCTCCACAAAGGCCTGCCTGATCATACAATTTTGTAGTTTTTGATCCTTCAAACTACGTTTTTGTAGTTTTTGCTGGAATCCACACCGACTTTGAAGCTTTCACCACGTCGCTTCCCGCGCATCGGGCACAAACGATTTGAAGAATTCGCCCCCCGCGCTGAATGCAGCCAAATATCTGTGATGAAACGATATGGACCAACATAGCGACCATTGCCCGGGCGCCGTGCGCTTAACATCAACATAAAAAATGGCAACGTTGGCACGCAATATGCATATCAATCCGTATCACACATCCGTTGCACTTCTGCAACAAGCGAGGAGGAACGCGTTATGAGAAAACGCGCAGTAATGCTTCTGGTACTACTCGGCATGCTTGCCGGTGGAGGTGCCGCGTTCGGTCAGTTCTCGGCCGAGGTCGCGCCGGACCAGGAGACGGTGGAACTTTTCCGGGATTCGCTCGATATAATCTGGCTTGCACTCGGTGCGGCGCTCGTCCTGTTTATGCAGGCCGGCTTCGCGATGGTGGAAACCGGACTGACAAGAGCGAAGAGCGCCGGAAACATCATCATGAAGAACGTCATGGATGCAGCCGCGGGTCTGATCATGTACTTCGCGATCGGCTATGGCATCATGTACGGGGCGAGCGCCGGCGGGCTATTCGGCACCGACGGCTTTTTCCTGTCGGCTCCCGGTGTCGATGCTATGCACGAAGTATATATCGACTGGATGTTCCAGGCGGTTTTTGCGGCAACCGCAGCAACGATTGTAAGCGGGGCGATGGCCGAGCGTACGCAGTTTCGCGGATATCTTATCTACTCGGTCGTTATCACGGCCTTGATTTATCCGGTGGTCGGTCACTGGACCTGGGGTGGTGGCTGGCTCGATGCGCTGGGCTTCGCCGACTTCGCCGGTTCGACGATCGTTCACTCCACCGGTGGATGGGCTGCGCTTGCCGGAGCAATTGTCCTTGGCGCTCGAAAGGGAAAATACGTGAAATCCAATGGAAAGACTTCCGTCCGGGCCATTCCAGGTCACAATATACCCCTGGCTGCCCTCGGCGTGTTTATACTGTGGTTCGGATGGTTCGGGTTTAACGGCGGAAGCACCTTAAGCGGTGTCGAACCGGCGATCGCGGTCGTATTCGTGACTACCGCACTATCGGCTGCCGGCGGTGCCGTCGGCGCAATGGCGCTTAGCTGGATTTTATTCGGTAAGCCGGACGTATCGATGACCCTCAACGGTGTACTCGCGGGCCTGGTCGGTATAACCGCCGGACCGGACGTAATAAGTCCCGGATGGTCTATAATCGTCGGGATTATCGCCGGTCTTATCGTGGTTGCAAGCGTCGAGATTCTCGATAAGAAGTTTCATATCGATGATCCGGTCGGTGCGATCAGCGTGCACGGCGTGTGCGGCGCCTGGGGAACCCTTGCCGTGGGTATATTCGGAGGAGGCGACTTCTTCGCTCAGCTCATCGGCGTGCTCGGAGTCTTCGCCTGGACCATGGTAACGTCGCTGATTCTCTTCGGCATACTGAAGGCTGCCGGTGCACTGCGAGTCAGTGAGGATGAGGAGCTCCGTGGCCTCGATATCAGCGAGCATGGCATGGAGTCGTACGGCGGCTTCCAGATCTTCAGCAACATGTGAGATTGGAGGCTTAGGGGAAGCGTTATGAAACTAATTACTGCATACATACAGCCGCACAAGCTCACCACGGTAAAGGAGGAGCTTTTCAAGGCGGAAATTTACAAGATGTCGGTTACCAATGCGCTCGGCTGCGGTCAGCAGCGCGGCTATACCGAAAGCTACCGGGGCGTTGTCACCGAGGTGAACCTACTCAAGAAAACCCGGATAGATATTGCGGTGAACGATGAGTTTCTACAGAAAACCATCGACGCGCTCGTCAAGGGCGCGCGCACCGGAGAGATTGGAGACGGGAAAATTTTCGTCACCCCGCTCGAAGAGTGCGTGCGAATTCGAAGCGGCGAAACAGGTACCGAGGCAATCGGATAGACCCGCTTTGTATCTCCCACCCGACTGATTCGTCCGGGAGGTTGTCGATCAGGTAACCAAGCTGTACCTGAAGGCGCACACAATGCGCCTCGGCACGCCTCGTGCTCCACGGGGCACGGCCTTGTGCTCAAGGGGTACGCCTCGTGCTCCAAGGGGCACGGCATCGTGCCCCAAGGGGTACGCCTCGTGCCCCAAGGATGCACGTACAACTACGTCGGTCGACAGCCTCCTTTCTCTGTACAGTGTTGATCTGTATTGGTCGGGTCTATACCGCGATGAGCATCGCAGCGGCGATCGAAAACGCTGCAAGCAGCACCCATGCGGGAACGCTGTAACGGCGCACGCGGTTTGCTGCGTACGCATCGAAGGGGTATACGGGCAGCACAGCGTCCACTACGAGGAGCGCGACCGCCGACCGACGCACCCATACGAGCCAACCGACCGCGGCGGGAGAGTCGGCAAGACGCATGAGCACGGCGGCCAGGCCGCCTGTAGCCGCTACGGCCGCAACACCGGCGACCGAAGCAAGCGCAAGAACCCTCGCATACTTCTCGAATGACCAACCCGGCTCACGCGGATACAGGCTACCTGGAATGGGGAAAATTACGCCGAACCCTGCGGCAACGAGCATTCCAAGCGGCATTCCCCTTTCCCACATCCGATAACGAAGCCTTACTCCGGCGACTCGAGCGGTAATCCATGTTGCCGCGAGCCGCAGCAGGATAAGCAATGCCAGAACACCACTGAGGCGATACACCATAACAGCCTCGAGATTCTCCACACGCAGCGAGCGTATGAGGTACAGAAGCGCGATCGGAATATGCAGTGCGAGCGTTGACACCAGCTGCATCCCCGGTCTCGGCGGTCGAGACTGAGGCGGCTTGCGCCAGAGCGCATGCCCCACGTCGAACAGGTGCTGCGTATTTGCGATAACGCCGAGCGCGCCGATTCCGTACGTGTCAAAAAGCGCCCCCGCGCTTATTTCCCGAAAGCCCTCGGAGGCAAACAGGCGACTCAAAGCGGTATTGTCTCCGGCAATATCAGCAAAAAGATGCGTGCAGCCGTTCGCCTCGAGCGCCGACAACCCCTCGGTGAGCAGACGTTTGCCGATACCGGATCCCTGGTCGCCCGGATCGACAAAGATCCATGAGACGAGCCCGCCGGTTGATCCACTCGGAAGCGGAAAGAACTTAAGCACAATTCCTCCCCGCACCCTGCCGTCGGACTCGTAGACGAGCGTCTGCGACCCAAACCCGAACGAAGAGCGTACCAGGACCGGGAACACGTTTCGCACGATTTCGCGGACACGGGGACGGTCCTTATCCTGCATTTCTCGAATAGTACCCGTCATGCGGGGGAAAGCGTAGCGATAACCGCCCGCCGCTGCAACGCACCCACCCGCGGTCGCATGACCGCCGGTGGTCGGCGCAGTATCCAGGCGGTGGCTACTTCACCGCCCGGGCCTGACTATGAGTCAGAGGGAGAGTCGCGAAGCTACGTCCCAGCTGCTGTATACGAGCCCAAGCACCGGTGGCGTTAAGACGCTTGTCGCGATTCCGTTGAGACAGATAGCAAGGCTTCCGGCTGCACCCTCGATCCTCCCGTCTTCGAGAGCGCGCGCCGTGCCTACGCCGTGCGAGGCGGCGCCGAGCGCGTACCCGCGGGCTACAGGAGTTGTGACGCCTATAGTGCGTAGGAGCATCGGCCCGATTACGGCTCCGAGTACACCGGTCATTACCACGAACGCAGCCGCGAGCGATGGCTCTCCCCCTTCTCGCTCGACTATGGACATAGCAATGGGCGTGGTCACACTTTTCGGCGCCATGCTTGTGATCATGCTTTCAGGCGCACCGGCAACGAGAAGCGGCGCAACCGCCGAGACAATGCCGACGAGCGCGCCGGCAATTGTTGTGACTATCAGCGCCGGAGCCTGCGCTCGGAGCTCGCGAATACGCTCGGCGAGCGGAACACCCAGAGCAACCACCGATGGCCCGAGAAAAAAACTTATGATTCGCCCACCCTCGTTGTAGGTCGCGTAGTCGATGTCGAGGGCAACGAGAAGGGCGATAATAATGGCTATCGTTACCAGGACAGGATGAACGAGCGGCGTGGCCGCACGCGCGTACAACGCCTTCGCGCCCGCGTACACAAGGAGCGATACCGAAACCCAGAGCGCCGGGGAAGTGAGAAACTCATGCATCGTCCGAACTCCCATCCTGCTGTCCTGGTGCCGCCGAGGTGTCACAAGGGGCCGGATTACCTCGAGAAAGCAACTGCTGCAGCGCGCCCACCGTTATCGTTACAAGCACGGTACTCACAACAATCGCGACAGCCACCGCAATCCAGTGGTCAGCGATAAGCGAGGCATGGACCATGATTCCAACGCCGGGCGGCACGAAGAGAAAGGACAGATTGTCGAGAAGCACATCGCTCGCCGTCTTAATCGAGTCAATCGAAAGCCATCCGGACAGGAGCGCGGCGCTGAGAAGGATCATGCCGATAACGTTTCCCGGAAGCGGAACGCCGAGGGCGGCGAGAAACTCTCCCACTGCGAGGAACACCATGAGAATTACGAGGCCGCCGAACATACGTGCGACTATGCGCACGCTCGAACGAGTCGTCAAGGAGTGATTACTGTCCACCACCGTGGTGTAAAGCGGTGTCTAACAAGCCGCATAGTAGG
>JBKGYS010000002.1:0-49346 GCA_046545955.1 Spirochaetales bacterium
CGGGGTGATTGGCGAGTATTACCGAAAAAACACACCACGGTGGTGGACAGTAAGCAAACCTCGGGACCTTCAGGGCCTACATCTCCGAGTACCTCAGCACCCATCCGCTTATCCGCAAGGACATGACCTTTCTCGTCCGGCACCTGCCTCCCGGCCCTAACGGCGTGCCGATAGAGATATTCGTTTTCAGCGCCGATCAGCGCTGGCCTGTCTACGAAGGTATTCAGGCGGATATTTTCGATCACCTGCTCGGTGTGATCCGGGAGTTCGACCTGCGCGTATATCAGGAACCCTCCGGAGCCGACCTCGCGCGAATCGCCGAGGCTATTTCGGGCAACCGAGACTCTTACCCAGCCTGAAGGCGCCGGCGAAAGGACGCCGCGCGGGACTACGAGCCCGCCACGCGGGACCGCGAGCCCGCCGCGCGGGACTACCAGCCCGCCGCGCGGGACTACCAGCCCGCCGCGCGGACAGGGTTGACCTCAATAGGGTGCTACCGGGTATTGCGTAATTCGATTGCGTTTGCAATCGTTTAACGCGGAGGAACGGGAAATGAGAACAGCATCGATATTCGGCCCTCTGGTACTTCTCGCGGCAGGCGCGGCGTCCGGCTTCGCGGCGGATGCGGACGTCACCTTTGTCGAAGCGAGAAGAACCGGCGACGAGCTCTGGCGCTTCGACGTTACCATAGAGAGCGAGGAAACCGGTTGGGACAAGTACGCCGACGGCTGGAACGTAGTGCTGCCCGACGGTACCGTAGCCCGGGCGGATGATACGGACGAGTTCACGCGCGAACTCCTGCACCCACACGAAAACGAGCAGCCGTTTACCCGCAGCCGGCGAAACGTGCCGATTCCCTCCGACGTATCGCAGGTCACGGTACGCGCCCACGACAGCGCCGAAGGCTGGGGTGGCCGTGAGGTAACCGTCGACCTGAACAGGGAATCGGGAGAGGATTTCAGGGTCCGCGAGTAAGGTCCCGAATTAACGCAGCGCGGAGCAGCGCCGCCTCGCTGGTAAGCGCCGAGCTTCGCCCCGGAGCCGAGCATTCGAGACGGTTCCCGGTTCAACGCCTCGACCGCGATCGACGGTGAGACCGGCCGGATTCTGACGGGAATGGATACCACCACGTTGCTACGGCCGAAGGCTGTGCCGAGGGCTCGTGAAAGTGCAAAGGTTTATCAGCGACCACTGTGCTTTGTTGACTCTGCAGGAACGCGTGGGTAACTTTCGCGTATCACGAGGAGGCAGCGATGGCAGTGGAAGTAAAGACAAAACACACGAACGTTAATGTAGGACTCTCGAACGAGGCGATCGAAGAAATTGTTTCCCACTTGAATAAGTATCTTGCGAGCCTCAGTGTCTTGTACACAAAGCTCCATAATTACCACTGGAATGTGGAAGGGGAACACTTTTTCACTATGCATGAGGTTCTCGAGGAGTTGTACAACGCTGTACACGAGGAAACCGACGATGTAGCTGAAAGAACACTGAAGATCGGCGGACGCCCCGTGGCGAAGCTCGAAGATGCGCTGAAACTCAGTGAAATCCCGGAAGCGGAGAGTATCGGAATAGACGGCGCCGACGTAGCAAATGAACTGATCCGCGACTACAAAACCCTCATTAACGAGCTTCGTACTCTTATCGAGGTTGCCGGGCGTCACGGAGACGAGGGCACGGTCGACGACGCGGTTGCTTTTCTCAAAGACAAGGAAAAGCAGGTTTGGATGCTTACCGCGTTCAAACAGTAGGCAGCACCGTGTAAGCGCTCGTTACCAATACCATATCGATGGTATGGGTGAGTCCCGCTATACGCTCGTGGCCGGAGCCCCAACCTGAAGCCCGGCGGTGGCGACAGGCTCACCCGCGGTGTGGCAGCGTTAAAGATCATACCGGAAATCCCGCACCTGCCGGCTCACGCCGCGTGAGCGGTCGGAATGACACGCACTTTTTAGTCTTGTGAATCCGCCGAACCGGGTCTATTCTTGACTGTGAAAAGTCATGGTCCGGGATTCGCGGTCACAGAAGAAACGAATATCGGCTATTCTCAGCGAGCAGGCGCAGCCGCTCTTTGCGTTGGCTAACGTACCGTCGAAACGGGTTGGGCATACCTCTTATTATCACCTTGTTTCCATAGGCTTGAACAATCTTGCGCAGACCCTTGCCAAGCCCCTCGAGACCCTCTGCCACAGCCGCGTCCAGCCGCACGATATTATCGCGAAAGTCGAGCGTGATGGTGCGCTCTCCATTCTCGTTTATCCCGGGTTTTACAGCCGGCCACACCCGGAACTGGCGGCATCGGTTCGATTTACCGACAAGGCGGATGCCGTTGCGGTACGACGCTACAAAAACAACCCGCCCATTCTCCACCGCAAGGAACTGCTGCTCGGACCCGGGCACGAGCACTACGACTCGGCGTGCGAGTTCACCCGTGCCGAGGAGGCCGCGGGCCTGCTCGACCCGCCGTTCGACTTCGGGTTCAAGCGACAGTGGGAGAACCGCCTCGAAGCGATGGGATACGAGGTCAGCGGATACGAGCTGCTAAAGAAGGACGCGCATTCACAGCGCAATTAGCGTGCTTCCGAGCGAGGGGACACGCACGGGCCGCAACCACGAGGGTAACACCGCCAGCCTGCGGACTATCGACGCGTCGGAGGTTTCAAAACATCAACCTTATTCACTACACTGAGCATCATGAACGGACGCAACCGAGAAGACATTACCCCGGGCACGCGCGTGCTGGTTGTGGAAAAGCACAATCAGCGAAGCGGCGAAACAACCGAGGGCGTCGTTAAGGACATCCTGACCAATTCGCCGACCCATCCGCACGGGATCAAGGTCCGCCTCGAAAGCGGCGTGGTCGGGCGTGTGAAGGAAATCGCTCAAGATTAGGGAAAAGACTCGAGGCTGATGGTTTGCCGGGTGCCTCGCTTTTCCGGTGCTATAGCGGAGCGAGGCTCCACCGCAGACTCAGGCTCGTCGGCCTGCGATTGGACAACGCGACAAGAGTATCGCCTAGAGCAAAAGTGCCGTGGCGACGCCGAGGAACGCGAAAAACCCGATCACGTCGGTGACCGTCGTGACGAGGGGACCGGAGGCGAGAGCCGGGTCAATGTTGAGCCTGTTTAAGACCATCGGAATAAGAATGCCGCCAAGAGCCGCTGCAACCAGGGTAAAAAGCATTGCCACGGCGATAACCACGGCCAGCATTGGAGTGCCGAACCAGAACCCTGCAACTACAGCCATTATCGCGCCGAATGTCAGGCCGTTAATTGCTCCCACGGTAATCTCGCGCCAACTCACGCGTAAGGCGTTGCTCGCGGTAAGCTCGTAGGTAGCGATAGCCCGCACGGCGACGGTCATAGTCTGAGTGCCGGCGTTGCCGCCCATGGACGCGACGATCGGCATAAGAACCGCGAGCGCGACCATTTGGTCAATAGTCGCGGAATAGAGATTTATAACGAGCGAGGCGACAATTGCCGTACCCAGATTCACGAGTAACCAGATTGTCCGACGTTTGGTAGTCTGAAAGACCGAGTCGTTAAGGCTCGAAGCGTCGGGCACACCGGCAAGGCGAAGTATATCTTCCTCGAGTTCCTCGTCGAGTACCTCCATTGCATCGTCTATGGTTATGACGCCGATCAGGCGACCGGTCTCGTCGACAACCGGCGCCGAGATCAGGTGGTAGTGGTTAAACAGGTAGGCAACTTCGGACGCTTTGTCGGTCGCCGACACCGTGCGAAAGCTCGTTTCGGCGATATCGATCAGGGCACTGTCGCGGCGCGAGGAGAACAGCTTGCCGAGCGACACATAGCCGACCGGATGGCGCTCCGGCGAAACCAGAATAATGTGGTAAAACTGATCGGGCAGTTCCTCGGCATTTCGCACAAAGTCAATCGCCTGACCGGCTCTCCAGCTTTCGGGCAGCTCCACAAGCTCGCGCTGCATGAGACGCCCCGCCGAATACTCCGGATAGGCCAGCGAGCTTTCGACACCGATACGGTCAACGGCTTCAAGTTGCCCGAGAATCCGTGCCTGCTGTTCTGCCTCGAGATCCTCGACCAGATCAACGACGTCGTCGGAGTTGAGCTCCTTAATGGCTTCGGCGAGCACGTGCGGGGATAACGTTTCGAGAAGCGGACCACGGACCGAATCGTCGAGCTCAGAGAGTAACTCACCGTCTATGTTGGATCCCCAGACTTCAACGAGCATCCGGCGGTCGTTCGGACCGATTTGTTCGAAGAGGTCCGCCACGTCGGCGGCGTGCAGCGGTTCGAGAAGTTCGCTGACCTGGTCGGTGTCGTTGGCTTGTACGGCCTCCAGTACGGAATCGACCAGCTCAGCGTCAATGATTTCGGGGTAACCCTCGGAGGTATTCTCTTCCAGTTCTTCACGCATTGGCTACACTCCAGCGCGGCGTACATATCGAAGTATCACCATGGGTAAGTATAACGAAAACGTCCGAAGGTATGTCCACCGACACCCTGAAAAGGGTAAACCGCGCTATCGTTCCTTTGTCACCTTCTTCCGGGTTGCCGACAAACCGCCAAAGCCGCCGACGATCGCCAGATAAAACCCCAAGTCGTACCAGAAGCCTGTATTATGACCCTCGTACACCCGAACCGACGGGTTGAATATCTGCCATACCAATGAAACCGGCGCGATCCAACCGTGCCAGATTCCCCAGAAAAGACCCGCCTCCCGGTCCGGCTCCCGCGCGTCGAAACGGGCCGTTCCCGGCGCGCACGATGCCACAAGCATGGCAACCAGAAGGATAAAAAGCACTGTCTTGATCGTTGTCTTCATAGTAGCAGAAAAGTATACCACTGGTTCGCATTCCAGCGCTCGATCTCGGGCAAAGACATCTTATGGGCTTCTCACGGACGTCGAGCGGTTTCCCGACGTCCGGCGGGCGGATTGTCCGGGCGATCTTCCCGTAGCGTGGTACCTATTCCAGGATTGAGTGCAGCGTGCCGTGGATAATGCCGGTCGTAGGCGACGTGGTGTGCAAGAGGACCGTGGATAATGCCGGTGGTAGGCGACGTGAAGTGCAAGAGCACCGTTTTTGCCGACGGGAGGTATCCGGCTCAGTGGCGTCGTAGACGCGCTGCCTCAAGCAGCGCGAATAACGTCGACACTCTTCGCCGGTCTCGATGCCGTGGAGCCGATGCAGGCCGATGTGGCCGCTGCGCACCCTGCGAAGCGGCCCAAGCGAACGCTTATCGGCGCCCGCTTTGCGCGTACTACACCGGCACCTGGCCTTGCGGCGCTGAATTAGAAACGGCCGCCGCGATTCTCGCGGGGCTTCGCCTCGTTGACTTTCAATTGACGTCCGTCGAAGTCCTGACCGTTCAACGCACTCTCGGCGCTACGGGCGTCCGCTTCGTTCGCCATTTCGACGAAACCGAACCCACGGGAGCGTCCGGTATCCCGGTCGGAAATGACGTTGCAGGATACAACTTCGCCGTAGCCTGCAAAGAGCTCTCGGAGGTCTTGCTCCTGGGTCTGAAAGTGAAGATTGCCAACATAAAGTTTACTGGCCATAAAAAAATACTCCTTCCGCCGGTGCGACACTGAATCGCGTTTGCACTGCAGATATTATTGTTCAGCCCGCTCTCAGGCGGACAAGGTCAGCGGGAAGAAAGAAGTTCGACAATATCAGTGGAAATCCAAGGTAGGCGAGTCATCTAATCCGCGTAACTTCTGGGATTATCTCACACATAATATGATCTGGTAAAGCACCTGTTTCGGATATTCCATATCCGCGCTCCGAGCGCCTCACCGCGTTGCCTTGGGCGCTGTTTAATCACCCGAAAGAGCTTGCAATAACTAGTCTGTCGCGTGCATCCTGAAACTCCGCTTGACCTTCATCGGGAAGTCAGCGTTAGCTATTGCGAAATGATTGCACCGTTGAAACACCACCTGCTGCGCATGATCGTGCACCGCCCGACGCACTGGTTCATCGAGTTGTTCCGGTCAATTGCCGCGAGCGCGATCGCTGCGGCCGGCGATTACGCGTTACTTATCCTGCTCGTCGAAGCCGCCGCAATGCGCGCACTGGAAGCGAGTGTTTTCGGTATTGTGCTTGGCCATCTCGTTACGTATATCATAAACACGCTCTGGATATTTCCGGGCGTCGATCATGGGTATCACAAAACCCAATTTGTGCTCTTTATCGTTGCGGGAGCCTCCGGCATGGCTATACACACCGCCCTTATGTATCTGTTTTCCGTGCGGCTTGGCGTGTATTATGTACTTGCCAAAACAATCAGCGTGACCGCCATGTTTCTATGGGGCTTTCTTATGCGGCGCCTTATCCATCTGTATTTGAAGCATCGCCGACGCAAGGCAGCATAGCTACCGGGAGACGCTGCGGGCGGTAGTTCGCGTAAAGCCGGCAACCTCATCTTCGGCAAGAAACGCGAGCGCTACCTTTGTGGCCTTGCGCTTTTACCGGTTTCTTCTATAGCCTTTAAGGCAGTCACGGGAAGGAAGTGCGTTCGAAGCATCTCCATACCGTGTACCGCCAAGGAGTTTCTATGCGCACGCTCGTTTTAAATTACGTAAACATGCCGAAGTTTTTGAAGAAGCCCATGTGGCGCTTCTGGCATAATTGGATCACGTCCCGCGACAAGGGCAACATCGAGCTTCGGTTCATGAACTACGGCTACGCAGGGCTCGACGGCAACGGTGCGACGGTTGAACTCGACTCGGAGGACGAGTCGGAGCGCTTCTGTGCTCAACTGTACGATTTCGCCGCGTCTCACGCGGACATCTCGGGCAAGGACGTACTCGAGGTCGGTTGCGGGCGCGGAGGTGGTGCATCGTACCTGACGCGTTACCATGAGCCGCGCTCTTACGTGGGAATTGATCTGTCGGAAAACGGCATTCGGTTCTGTAATACCTACCATCGCGTCGACAACCTTCGATTCGTACGAGGAAGCGCGGAGTCGCTGCCGTTCGAGGATGAACAGTTCGATGCCATCGTAAACGTTGAGTCCTCGCGCGCCTACAACGATATCCGCAGCTTTTTCGCCGAGGCGTACCGCGTGCTCCGTCCCGGCGGCTCGTTTCTTCTCACCGACATGAGACTGGCCGAATACGTTGACACTCTCGATGAGCAAGTGCGGGAGGCAGGATTCCAGCGGGAGGCCTACTATAACATAACGGATAACGTTGTCCGTGCGCTCGAATTGGATGACGAGCGTCGGCGCCGGCTCATGGGTCGAAAGATTCCGAAGTTCGCGATTAAAATGTTCGGAGAATTCGCAGGCGTACGTGGCTCGGATCGCTACGAGTCCTTCGCGAACGGCTCTATGCAATACGTGAGCTACCTACTCAGAAAGCCGGAAACCGCATAGGAGCTCGCCATGAGTTTGAATCTCCGAACTGTTATTCTCCGCCTTCACGGTCGTGCGACCGGCGCTTACTCGAGCGGGGTCTTCGCCTCCTCGCCGAGAAGGTACAAGTAGTAGGCCGCGAGCCCCCGGTCGCCTGCAACCGGAATTACGGCCACCGTCTCGCTATCGGCGGTTATCGTGTAGCTGTGTGCTCCCCGCGAAATTGCCGCAGAAGTCTCGGCAAATGCTTCCCCGGAAACAATCGAATCTACAGGCTGTTCTTCGACCTCCGAGGAAGTGGCCCCGAGGTACTCGAGCGCCGCTTCGGTCGCTTTGTATACCACACCGGCTGCGTTTACAACGAGCAGCCTCCGGTCCGTTCGCGCGAGAATTGCGGTGAGAAGCGAGTTCATCGCTACTATGCGCCTGCTTTTTCGTTCGCTGAGGGCGTTTATGTTCTCGTAGAGGTTCCATAGCTCGTCACCGACCGAGCCGAAGCGTCGCAGCGCCAGCTGCAGCTGGGCGCCGGTAAGCGCGTACATACCGGAGAGGCGCTTAAGAAGCGTGTTGAGGCTCACCGTATCGTAGAGCGCAGCGCCGAGCCCGGCGAATACCAACAAAGAACCGACAATTCCTGCGAGGAGCACGCGCTCGCCGAGTACCTTTCGTTCCATCGCATCAAGACCGCCGGCGGCGTTAACCGAGATATACCCCGCCACGCTCATCGCTAGCGCGAATACGACAGTGCCAACCACGAGGACAATCAGCGTCCGACGCCGAACAAGGAGTACCATGGCGCCTCCTACAGTAGCCGAAACGACTCGATCGACTGATTCTTCCCGATAACGTGAATGACGTCGGTTTCGAAAAGCTTGTCATCGGGACCGGCAAAGACGATCTCCTCACTCTGAACGGGATTTCCCATCTCATCGACTTCCTGCTGTGTGCGTTTAATGGAGAGTACCATGAGTCCGTATCGGCCCCTCAGATCGAGCTCGGCGAGCGTTGCACCGGCGACCGCCTTCGGCACGTACATTTCGGCCACGCTTATGTCTCCAGAGAGCGCCACAGTCTCGAGAACGTCGGGAGCAATAAGACGGCGGGCAAGCCGCGAACCGGCGTCTGTCTCGAGGTTCAGCACTTCGTCGGCGCCGACCTGTCTGAGCACCTGCTCGTGAAGCGCGCTGGTCGCCCGGGCGACCACCTGCACAACTCCACGCTTTTTCAGCAGTGCCGTTGTAAGAATACTTGCCTCGACATTATCACCGATAGCAACCACCGCTATATCAACCGTCTCGAGCCCGGCTTCAGCGAGCGACTCTTCATCGGTTGTGTCCATAAGGACAGCCTGGGAGACCGTCTCTTTTACCTGTTCAACCAACTCAGGGTTAATATCGATAGCGATAACCGACCCGCCCCGCGCCGCCAGAGTCTCGCATATCTGACGACCGAAGACACCCAGCCCGAGAACAACGAATGCCGCGTTCCTCTGCGACCTCGGCCGTCTTTCCGACCGCTTTCCGGTATGATGATTATTCTGATGATGATTATGCATACCGCCTCCTTTATCCGCGTGGCTCGGAACACATACTCCGCATCGCGATTATCCTGCGGCTACGTGTGCCGAGGGATACCGCACCCTCCTGCGTTCGCCGGGCTGAGAAGATGCAGCAAGCAAGGTGAGCGGGCCGACACGTCCAACGAACATGAGGATCGTAACGACAATCCTGCCTGCGGTCGTGAGCTCGGAGGTGAGGCCGGTGGACAGCCCAACGGTAGCGAATGCGCTCACCGTTTCGAACAGGTAGTCGGTAATAGACGCCGACTCGGTTATCGCAAGCAGAAATGTCCCACCAAAAACCGAAAGCAAGCCAAAAAGCAGCACCGCGAACGCGGTATTTACCTGCCGGTCACTCACCGCGAAATGAAAGAGCAGCGTCTGGTTGTGATTTCGGCGCCTGCTATTGAGAAACGCCGCAATCACGGCAACATTGTTGATTTTCAGCCCACCGGCGGTGCTTCCGGAAGCCCCACCGATAAACATGAAAAGGATCATGAACACATATGTTGCAGACGCAAGTTCACCCATCGGGATGGTGTTAAATCCGGCGGTACGCAGCGTGACCGACTGAAAGAACGCTGCAAGGTACTGCGACCCAAGGGGCAGCCCCGCCATTGCGCGTCCGTGTTCCAACGTGTAGAACCCGAAAAAGCCGACCAGGATCAAGACTCCACTTCCGATAAGAACCGCCCGGGATTTCACCGTCAGCTGGAGAAGACGAACCTGGCGTCGACTGCGCTGCCCCCACCACGCCTCGAATCGGTTACGAAGTACCTGAAACGCATTGGTCAGCACGCTGAAGCTCAGCCCGCCGGCAATAATAAGCACCGCAATTACCATATTTATGCCGACATGCCGGTGAAATTGCTCAAGACTCGTGGTGAACAGGGTGAATCCCGCGTTACAGAATGCAGAAACCGCATGAAAGACGGCGAGCATCACCCGATGGCCGAATCCATTCGCCATCGGCCCGAACATACCGAACAGCGCTATCGCTCCTGCCAGTTCACAACCGAATGTAATGAGCACGATTCGCCGAAGCGAAGCCGAAAGATCGGCTATGCGCGATTCGTCGAGCATATACGATAGGAGCAGGTGACTCTCCACGGACATCGAGTGGCGCACCAGCACCAGAGAAAAGAGCGAGAGTACCATTATGCCAAGCCCACCGACCTGGATAAGGACAAGAATGGTAATCTGACCCCATACCGTAAATACCGATGCGGTATCCACCACAACAAGCCCCGTTACGCAAACGGCGCTCGTAGCGGTAAATAACGCGTCAACGAAGGGAAGCCCCTCTCCATCTATCGTTGTGAACGGCATCATGAGCACAAGCGTGCCGACCCCGATTACCAGCAGAAAACTCAACGCAACCGTCTGAGCAGGGTGGCGCACAACCGACGTCACAAACTCGGACAGCCCTCGAAGCCGCGTGAAGACCTTCAGTAGCAGAAAAACATTGCGGATAATAAGCACCGATTGATACCCGCCCGAAGGCTGTGGGATTGCCTGGAAAACAAGCGTTTTGTTGTAAGCGAATAGCGCCACAAAAAGCAGAAGGAGCGCAAAAGAGGCAACGTGGGAGCGCAGGTAGTTTCGCTTGACCGGCGCGTGGGCGAAGGCAACGCCCACTTCAAGCAGCGCAAGCGCGAGCGTTACAAAGTCAATGATTTGGACCCCGGCGAACAACCAGGAGGGCTGCGGGCGTATCGGCTCGAGCAAAAGGGAAACGACGCCGAGAATCAAGGCCCCGGCGACAAGATTCGAGGACTTGAGCGTACGCTTGCCGAGCATGGACGGATAGTACCGGCGGCCTACAGAACTGTCAAAGGGGCTCGAGGGTGTGGGCACAGTAGAAATTCCGCCCGCGTACACAACAAGATCCCAGCCGACGACCGCTCGCACGCCTCGGCCGAGCCACGGCGCGAGTGGAAGCATCGCGATGAGCACAAGAGCGCGTGAATAGCGACTGCCGCCGCATACAGTGTACCGGCGACAAACGCCATGCGGAAGTTTCGTTCTGCACGAACGAGGAAGAATGCGTTGCGCTGCCTCTGTTGGGCGTCACTTCCCAATCATGAACCAGAAACCGCGGTTCGGCGCTACCCCACACGCATCACATCGAATCCCGAAACAGTCCGCTACAACCTACCAGCCTCGATAATGCGGTCGAGGAAGGTTCGGGTTCGCTCGTGCTCCGGTTTCGTGAACAGTTTGGCGGGCAGATCTTCCTCAAGAATTCTACCGCCGTCGAGGAAGCAGACCCGATCGGCCACATCACGGGCGAAGCTCATCTCGTGGGTTACTATTACCATGGTCATTCCGTCGTCGCGAAGTCCCTTTATGACATCGAGGACGCCGCCGATAAGCTCCGGGTCGAGCGCCGCCGTCACCTCGTCGAGGAGCAGAACGTCGGGGTTCGTCGCGAGGGCGCGCGCTATCGCTACGCGCTGCTGCTGCCCGCCGGAAAGCTGTTCGGGGTACGACCCGGCGAACCGCTGCATACCGAACCATGACAGGAGCTCGTGCGCGCGCTCTTCGCTTTGCTTCCGCCCGATACCGTGCACTTTTCTCGGCGCAAGGGTAATATTGTCGAGCACCTTCATATGCGGAAAAAGATTATACGCCTGAAACACAATTCCGATGCGTTTGCGCAGCCCGTTCTTGCCGAAGTGTTCGTCGTCGTCGATTGCGTATCCATCGACATAAATCTGACCGTGATCGAAGGCGACAAGCTGATCTATGCAGCGAAGCAGCGTCGATTTACCCGACCCGGAGGCTCCGATCAGACAGACGACTTCGTGCTCGGCAACCGAGAGGTCTATCGAGTCGAGCACGAGATTGGTGCCGAAGTACTTGGTGACATTCCTGATATCAACGCGTGGCGTTTGCATTAAACCGTCCTCTGAAGTCGCCGTTCCTGGTCTCGTTTCGTAACCCAGTCGGTAAGTCTCGCCATGGGAATCGTGGCAGCGAGAAAGAGCACTGCCGCGGCGATTAATGAGGAGTAATTGAACGTGCGCGCGGTGTAAATCTGCGCCTCGCGCACTGCGTCGCGAACCCCGATTACACTCAGCAGCGCAACATCCTTCTGAAGCGCCACGGCAAGATTCAGCAGCGCCGGGATAACGTTTCGAATCGCCTGCGGGATAATTGCGTACCGTAGAGCCTGCCACTGCGAGAGACCGAGCGCCTTGGCCGCGGCGCGCTGGCCGTCGTGAACCGCTTCCATGCCCGACCGGTAGACCTCGGCGGCGTACGCAGAGTATCCGAGAACCATGGCAACCGAGCCCCAGAACAGATTGCTGCTCGGCAAACCCGGAAGCTGCAAAGCCGGAACGCCGAAACCGAAAAGCAGCACAAGCAAAAGCGACGGCAGACCACGAAGGAGGTCGATATACAGCACCGCAAAGACCCGAAGTGGCGCGAACCATGGTCCGTTGAGCGAGCGAAACACAGCCAGCATAAGCGCCCAGATTGCGATCGCCACAAGCGCAATGGCCCAGACACTCATGTTTATGATGAAGCCCTGAAGCACGCTCGGGAACGCCTCGATAATCGCTTCAAGGTTAAAGAACTGCAGTCGTATACGAGGCCAATGCTCGGCGGATGTGATCAGCTGCCAGACAAGGCCAAACACAACCACAACACTGCCGACGCTGATAAGAAAAGGAACGAAACGTTCCTTGAAGGTGAGCGTCTGCTTTCGCGGAGGAGCAGGAGTCCGCGCCGGAGAGCCCGGCGCGGTTTCATTTGAGCTCAACTCGTAATCTCCGGAACTTCGGATGTATCTATCAAATACTCTTCGATCAGATCGTCGATAACCCCACGCTCGATAATCGCCTCGAGCCCGTCGTCGATCCAGTCGACGAGGGAATTACCGTCCTCGAACAGAAGGCCGTGCCCGTTATCGTCGGGGTCCGGTGGAAGAATCGCTGTTATCTCCGCCTCTGGAACCTGCACATCGGTCGCAAAAATTCCGGTCGGAAGCGCTACCACGGTCGCATCGATCTGACCTCCCTGAAGCGCCTGAAAGGTGCCCGCCTGGTCGTCGAAAACTGCCGCATCCTGTACTTCGAGAATGTCCTCGAGGTAGTCAAGGTCCGTGGTGCCGATGGTCGCGCCCCAGCTCGCTTCCCGCAACTCCTCAAAGGAGGTTGCTTCTGCTACTTCGCTGTCAGGAAGTGCAACCACGACTTTGTCGGGCTGAAAATAGACCATCGAAAAGTCGACAATCTCCTCGCGTTCATCCGTGACCGAGACCTGGCGAATCGCGAAGTCAAACGGCTTGGGACCCGGCGCGATTGTTTGATCGAATGTCAGTCCACGTTCCCAGACGACCTCGTCCTCGCTGAATCCGAGCTCCTCGGCAAGCGCGTAGATCATTGCGTTTTCGAACCCCTCCCCACTCGCCGGGTCGTCGTTCAGCATCCACGGTGGATAGACTGGGTCGCCGGTTCCCACGGTGAGCTGCCCGGGGTTTACCAGCCTTGGGTCCCCGGTTGTGCGTTCGGCCTCGGCCGAATCACCTTCATCGGTCTCCGGTTCTTCCTGGCTTCCCGCAGCAAGCAGAAGAGAAAACGCTGCCATGAGCAACAACGACTTTCGTACCATACTACTCTCCTTCAGGCGATGTCTTACCGCATGGGAGAAGCGCGGCCGGTTACGGTCGCTGCCTCTTGCCTGCTGCATTCGCTTCGCCATATATGATTGAAAGAATTGTAAACATAGAAATTGAAGGGAGATCGGTCAATCCCTGCTCAACGTCACGCCACCTCGAACCCGCTTCAGATCGCCCGGCTCGATAGCCGCAGGCTTCCAGCTCAAACAGTTCGCCGTCCCGGCAGCCGCCCCTTCGAGGACCGCGCGCTCGAATACATTTTCAGTGTTGCAAAGCTCGTCGAACGACCCACCGTCGGTTTCAAGAACCGAAAGCACGCCGGCACTGACCGAGTCTCCGCTTCCAATTGGATTTACCGCTTCTACCTGCGGCGGAGTCGCGAGCACCGACATGGACTCGGCGTAGCCCTCGACCCCATCCGCTCCCCTCGTAATTATGCACCAGCGAATCCCGTGACGGCTGCGAAGGGCCGCGCATGCCGCGGCCCGGTCGTCGGCCGTTTCCGTCGACAACCCGGAAAGCGCGGCCAATTCCGTATCGTTAATCTTTAATAGCTCCGGCCCCGCCTCGAGCGCGCGGAGCGCGTGCGCCTTATACGAGTCCAGCAGTATCGGAACGCCGGCTTCCTTAGCGGCGCGCGCGAACTCGTAGTAGCAATCCTCGGTTTCCCCGGACATAGCGGTTCCGGAAATACAAAGGAACGAGGCGCCCGACATGTTCGACAGAACCGCCTCGTGAAAGGCGTCGCGTTCGCTCTGCGTTATCGCTGGAGCAGGCTCCACGAGTTCGGTGACAACCCCATCGCTCTCGATGAGAGTAACACACGTTCGCGTCTCGCCCGCCATTTCCACGAGGTGTGTCGAAACTCCGTCGCTCTCGCAGGCGTGGGCGAACTTAGCGCCGGTCGGTCCGCCGTTATAGCCGAACACCAGGTGTGAAAGTCGGTAGCGGGCAAGGACCCGCCCGACGTTCGCACCCTTTCCGGCGGCCGACTCCCTTGCCTCGCGCACCCTGTTCACCGAGCCGCGCTCTATTCCCTCAAAAAAATACGTTTTCTGCCACGTGCTGTTCTGTCCCACAACAAGGATCATGCTGCCTCCGTGGAACGCATAGTGAACCTGGAGAATGGTCAAGCACAAGGAGAAAAAGCGTTCCCCTGCGGTCGAGCAGCATCGCGGAGGTCGCGCGCACCGCCGGATCACGGGCGGGTGCGGGAGCGGGTGCGGGTGAGGGTCCGGCGGAAGGGCCAAGCGGTACGGCGGCAGATGGTGCGGGATCGGGTGCGTGTGAGGGTGCGGGTGCGGCGGCAGGCAGTGCGGGTGCGGCGGCAGGCAGTGCGGGTGCGGCGGCAGGTGGTGCGGGAGCGGGTGCGTGTGAGGGTGAGGCAGCGGCAGCGGTTAATCGCAACCACCGGGCAGACGCCGTGTCCCGATCTGGGTCTCGAAGTAATTCTGCACCGTCGCCGTACCGCGAATGGTCACATCGACGTAGTCGCTTCGAACATTCGTAATCACTCCGCCGAACTGACTGGTCACAAGCTGCGTAACGATCTGATTCCCGGAAAGCGCGGCGCCGCCGCCGCTGCGGTTTCCACGCACTCGAACAACCTTCACGAAGGGCAACCGGACGTTGTCAAACGACGCGACTGCGTCGTAGGCCTCTATAGCAGTATTCGGCGGAACGTTAACCGTCCGCTCGTTGAATACCTCGATGGTCTTCGAGTCGGTTGCCGAAAAGGTGTTGGAACTTGTCGTGGTCTCGGAGGTGGTGTAGCTCCATTCCTCGGTCGCCTCCACCGAGGCGCTCGCTCCAAGTCCTTTGAACGCCCCGCCGACTTCGACCGAGGTGGTTACGCTGGTCGTTTCGGTTGCGCTGCTGAATAGCTCCAGGCTTTCGGAGGTGCTCATTGTGGTGGATCGCGTATAGCTTTCCTTCTGTCCGACCGTCTGATTGATTGTTGCGTCGCTGCAGTTCTCGATCGTCGTACGCGTAGCGAAATCGAGCTTTGCGGGAGGCAGTATCGGAGGGCTGAATTCGGTTCCGAGGAACTCCACGTCCCAGTCGACGTCTGCGGCGATGGGCCTCACCGGGATGTACGTACTCGAGCTCGTGTTCGAGATCCCGACAAGGTCCTCGCCCCCTCGCCTCAGAAGCTCAAGGCGGCTGGTCGAGCCGATCGGCAGGGGATCGATCCGCAGAAGACCGTTGTCATCCTGCTCGACCTTCATACGGATGTCGATGGGGCCAAACGCTTGGAACGAATTGGCCGATTCGAAGGTATAAAGGTAATCGCCGGAGCCGAGCGCCACGTAGAGCTCGTCGCCGGGATTGGGCCCCAAATCCAGGAGTTTGAGCCAATGGAGCCCGTCGTCCGGACGTTGGAATTTCTCCTCGAAGTAGAACGAGTAAAGGGGTAACCTGGACACGTCCTCGATATTGAAATCGTTGGCGTAGGTAACCGGCCACCAGAGAGGCTGAGCCAAGTCGATAGAGCTGGTGCGTAGCTTGTACAGATAGCCGTCCACCGGACTTCCGGGCGCGATCGCCTGCAGCAGATACGGTGTATCCGGGTCTAGAGCAACCGCCGGGAACTGTCGGGGACGATTGGTATCAATCGCGAAGAAGCGATTCGAGCTATCCACCGGTGCGGAGAAAACCTGGCTTTCGAGTTCGTCATCCTTTTCGTCGTATACCCGTACCTCCACCTCGACACCCGAGCCGAGCGCGGAGATTTCCGTTTCGGTGAACTCCGAGCGGCTCTTTTGAAAGGTTGCTACGCTCGTCATCGGATCGACATCGACCTCGCCGGACAGGTCGGTGAATTCGTCCGTGAACTCAAACGAAACCCGCTGTGGGGCGTAGCCGAGCCGTGCCAGCTCGCGTACATCGACGATCATGCCGACCGTGCCTTCGTTGGCCGTAAGATCCGAAGCCGACGTATCGTCGTCGGAGGTATCGTCGTCGGGCGTCTGTTCGCTATCGCCGGGATCGCGATCTCGCGAGTCGCGATCGTCGGGCCGACCGAAGAGATTACTGCACCCGGCGAGGATCACCATTCCCGTAAGAGCCACGCCCGCGAGTCGCGCGGCCGCCAAAAACCACAAGCTTCGATGTTTCCGAGACATAGCGTATTCCAACCTCCGCCACCGACACGCACTGCAGAGTACCGCGCGTACGTATCCGGTAACATCGAGCAAAGGTATGGCTTTCGTGGTATTTCGATCCTACGAACAAGTACTATTTTGCCAACACGTATCATTCTTTGCTACGAAAAAAAGATGAGCGAGAGAGTTTCGTCGGGTGCAGGGTACTGTCCCTTTTTACTCGCACACCTCCGCGCACACGCTATTCTGCAAGGTATTTCGAAAATTGCTTTTAAAATTAGCAATGCGGGTCTATGATTGAAGCAGTCGTTCCGGCTACGCCCGCGCGACCAGCCGTTACTCGTCTTACGGAGGTACAAACTATGAGCAAAGATTTTTTCCCTGATATTCCGAAGATACGCTACGAAGGTCCCGAATCGGACAACCCGTTTGCGTTCAAGTTCTACGACCCGGACAAGGTGATTGCCGGAAAGCCGATGCGCGAGCACCTGCGCTTTTCGCTCGCCTACTGGCACACCATGACCGGCCGCGGAGCCGATCCGTTCGGTGTCGGCACGGCGGTGCGTCCGTGGGATTCGATTGGCGATCCGATGGAGAACGCGAAAGCGCGCATGCGCGCTTTTTTCGAGGTACTCGACAAGCTCGGCGTGGACTTCTTCTGTTTCCACGACCGCGATGTTGCCCCGGACGGCGCCACGCTAAGAGAAAGCAACCGGAGGCTGGATGAAATCATCGACCTGACGAAAGATCTTAAGGCCGAGTACAAGAAAGAGCTTCTGTGGGGAACAGCGTGTCTGTTTCAGCACCCGCGCTATATGCACGGGGCGGCGACAAGCTGCGAGGCGGATGTGTTCGCCTACGCCGCGGGTCAGGTGAAGAAGGCGATGGAGGTGACCCAGGAGCTCGGCGGTCATAACTACGTGTTCTGGGGCGGTCGCGAGGGCTACGATACGATCTGGAACACGAACATGGGGCTCGAGCTCGATAATATGGCGAGATTCCTGCGGATGGCGGTCGACTACCGGAAGAAACTCGGCATGACTTCGCAGCTTCTCGTGGAACCGAAACCGAAGGAACCGACCGCCCATCAGTACGACTACGACGTGGGAAACATATTGGCGTTCCTGCGGGGTTACGGGCTCGACGGGGATTTCAAGATTAACATAGAGCAGAACCACGCGATTCTCGCCGGGCATACGTTCCAGCACGAGATCCGGCTTGCGAGAAACAACGGCATGCTCGGAAGTCTCGATGCAAACCAGGGCGACTACCTTCTCGGCTGGGACACCGACCAGCAGACAACAAGCATTCCCGAGACCGTGGCGGTTATGTACGAGGTACTGGACACCGACGGGCTCGCCCCCGGCGGAATGAACTTCGACGCGAAGCTTCGACGAGCGAGCTTCACGCCCGACGACATTTTCCTCGGGCATATCGCGGCGATGGACACGTGGGCGCGCGGGCTTGAGATCGCGGACCGCATCCGGCAGGCGGACACCATCGACTCGTTCGTGCGAAGGCGGTACTCGAGCTTCGAGTCGGGCGTGGGCGCCGATATTTCAGCCGGAAAAACAGACTTCGAATCGCTCGAGAAATACATTATCGACAAAGGAGAGCCCGAGCTCTCTTCCGGCAGAAGAGAATGGATCGAGTCAGAGATTAATCGGTTCATGTGAAGCTTTTGTTAAGTCTGCGCCGATGCGGTTTACGGGCAAGACGCGCGCGGGTACGCTTCCTACCGTAAGACAAGGTTTATCGTGCGGCGCCCCGGCGTAAAGTATCGCCGAGGCGCCGCAACCGGTACTACACGTACGAAGGAGGCTTACGTATATGCGAAACACCGTACTGTTTCTCGCCGCGCTGCTTCTTGCCGCCGGTGCAGCATTTGCCGACGATAACGGTGAAGTGATCACCGTCGAAGGTGAGGGCTACGAAGGGGCCGAGATGGAGGTCGAAGTCACCTTTGACGACGACGAGCTCGTCGATGTCGAGGTTGTCGACCACGACGCCAACGAACTGCTCGTCGAGCGGCCGTTCGAGGAGATACCCGAGCAAATGGTGGAAGAGCAGACCTACGATGTCGACGTCGTCGAAACCCAGCCAGAGACAAGCGAGGCGCTTATTGACCTCGTGGCCGAGGCATTCGAGGAAGCCGGCCTGTAAGGCGACCGGCGTGTAAGGCGAATTGAAAGCCTTGTAAGGGCGCGCGCGTGGCTCGAGCGCCGTGGCGCGCGCCCGCTTCAAGCGCCGTGGCCCGCTCTAATCGGCGGGTTGCTTCGCGCCGAGGCGCGCGCCTGCTTCAAGCGCCGACCGGCGCCGCCGCCGCGCGCCGGACAGGCTCAGATATACGCGCTTCGTCCGCGCGGTCGACGAAGCTTAGGGCCCGCGCCGCGCCTGGCGCCGGCCGGATCGCCCCTCCCGGTCGGGCCGCCGGCTTCGGGGGCCCCCTTCTTAACGGACTTTTCAAAATTCCTTTCAAAAATTGCTGAATATCGCGTATGATAAGAGGTGAGGTTCAGTGCCCGATATGAGCGATACGCGCGCATCTCACCCACTGCCCTGGTCGAGCTTCTCGACCGCCCGGCTCAGGGCTTTCCAGGCGTTTCTCGACGGTAGCGTCCGTACCCGCTCCGACATTGCGACGGTTATCGGGCAAAGCCTCCCGTCGGCGGCAAACCATATTGATGCTCTCGAATCGCTCGGGCTTATTTCGGAGGTTTCCACTCGAGACGGTGAAGCACACCGTGCCGACGCCGGTTCAACGGAAGGCTCCGATCCGAGCCAACCCGCGTCGGGTCGGCCGCTACATTCCCGGCCCGCATCCCCGACACGCGCCGAGGCCGAACGCGACGCCGCTGCCGGCGGCCGACCACCGCGGTCAACCGGCGCCGGTCGCCCGGCTGCTGCATGGCGGCTCAACCCGCGCGCGGGGGCTGCCATAGGTATGGAGCTTCGCCCGGGCGGGCCGCGCCGCGCAGCCGCGCGGGTTGCCACGCGCATCGTCCTGCTCGACGGAAGCATCGCCTGCGAACGCGAGCGGGCGGTCGGGTGGAAGGAACTTCGCGCCACCCGAAGCCTTATCCGGGAGGAAGCGCGGGCAATACAGCAAACCCCCGATGCCGCGGGGCTTTCGGTCACATCGCTTGGTATCGCGCTTCCCGGCGTGGTCGATTGCTACCGCAGCTTGCTTATTTACGCCCCGAATCTTTTTCTCTCCAACGTCGGCTTCGCGGACCTCGAAAGCAGCCTCGGCATGCCGGTATTCGTCGAGAACGAGGCGAACGCCGCCGCGCTTGCCGAGTATGTACTCCGAAGCTCGTCTTCAGGCCGGAGATGGAGCCTCGGCGCGACGGAGAGGCCGGGCGCCGTGGCGGGCACGGGCGGGGCGGAGAGCGCGCAAGGCGATGCCCGAAGCGGGGCGGTCGCTGCGCGTCCGGGCGAGTCGATGGTTCGCATCTCCATAACCGAAGGCGTCGGCGCGGGCATTCTCGTCGACGGCGGACTCATGCGCGGAGACACCTGGCGGGCCGGCGAGTTCGGGCACATGGCGATCCGCGAGGGAAGTAGACCGTGTAACTGCGGCCGCACCGGCTGCTGGGAACAGTACGCATCCGAATGGGCGCTGCTCGCCGACGCACGCGGCGCTGGGGTCGGCGCACGTACGATCGGGGGCGTTGTTCGACAAGTCGCGGTCGGCCGGCCCGAGGCACAGGCGGTGTGGCGTTCGTACGTGCACGCGCTCGCGACCGGCATCGAAAACATCGCCGCCTGCATCGACCCGCGTACCATCGTCCTCGGCGGTGAAATCGCTTCGGCCGGCGACCTGCTTGTCACTCCGCTGCGCCGGGAGGTTGAATCCATATCGTTTCTCACGAGCGGAATTCAGGTCGATGTTTCACTCATGGGGCGGTGGCCCGCTTCGGTAGGCGCGGCACTGCTGTCGTTTGGTAATATCTTTCATAATTCGCCATGAGCCTTCGGGCTCGTCGACACCGGTAGGGAAACCCCACGGCGCGGATTTCCCTACCAGGTAAAAGGAGTGAGTCACATGCACACGAAATCGCTGGTACTCGGATTCGAGCTTTCCACGCAGTCGGCAAAATGGGTCGTACTCGATACATCCGCGGCGGACAACCCGTCGGCCCACGGCGGCGCCATCGTGCACAACGGGAGCTTCGAGTTCGACGATGTATTTCCAGACTACGGCACCTACGGCGGGGTGCTCACAACGGAGGATCCACAGCTTCGCCACGCACCGGCCGAGCTGTACCTCGACGCGCTCGACGAAATCTTCCGGCGCCTCGGCGAGGCGGGTGTCCGTACGGCCGAAATCGGCGCGATCAAGTGCGACGCGCACCAGCACTGTACCATCTACAGCGATGCTACGCTGCCGGCCCGCCTGGCGGGGCTGGCCTCGGAGAGCACCGCTGACGTCAGCGCCGGGCAGGGCCGTGGGAGTTCCTCCGACGATGGGGATGCTCGAGGTCGAGACAAGGCACGTGGCCGAGAGTCGCTTGCCGCCCGGATCGCGCCGGGCTTTACCCGCGCAAGCGTTCCAATCTGGGAGGACCGGACCACAGGCGAGCAGGCGGCCGCACTGACCCGTGAGCTGGCCGGCGCCGGCGGCATAGAGCAGCTAACGGCCAACCGCGCGGAGCTGCGCTTTCCCGCCGCGCAGATCATCCGTTGGGCCCAACTCGATCCGACAAACTACGCTCGTACCGCGCATATTCAACTGTTGAGCGCTTTTCTCACGTCGGTTCTCACCGGTCACCTGGCGCCGGTGGACACAGGCGACGGCTGGGGGACGAACCTGAACCACATCGACATAGATCATCCCGGCTTCTCTGGCGAAGCAATCGCGAAAACGGCGAAGCTGTCCGGTCAGGAGCACCCGCATCAGCTTCAGGCGCAACTCGGGTGCATGGTCGCCTACGATACGCCGGTGGGAACGGTAAGCGAGTATTTCGCGCGGAATTACGGGGTTGCCCGCGATGCGGTGGTGCTCGCCGGCACCGGCGATAACCCGGCGACGCTGCTCGGGGTCGGCGACGGAGCGCTCGTAAGTATGGGGTCGAGCTACACCGTCTGCGGGCCGATGGAAACCGTTGTACCGTCACCGGGAGGCTCCTACAACGTGTTCGGATACCGGCCGGGGTACGCCATGGCCCTTACGGTTATCACAAACGGCGGCAAACTTCATCGCGAGTTCTGCGAGAAATACGCCGACGGCGACTGGACGCGCTACGCCGAGCTCGCGGGCAGCCGCGACCTTGACCCCGACAACGAACCGCTTATGCTTCCGTACCTTTCCGACGAAAGCGTTCCGACCGCCCCGGCCGGTATCCGCCGCGACGGGTTCGACGAGTCCGACGCGCACGCGAACATACGGGCGCTCCACCTTTCGCAGGTAGCCTCGATGCGGCTCCACTCGCAGCACCTCGCCGCCGTCGACCGGGTCAATGTTGTCGGCGGCGGCGCTGCCAATCAGCTGCTTCGCCGGGGAATAGCCGACGCCTTCGGCGCGACGGTTAAAGCGGCCGCTTACGCCTCGCTCGCCGCCCCGTTCGGCTGCGCGCTGAGCGCGGCACGATACCTGCTCGGGTGCACCTACTACCATGTAATAGACATGTTCGCCGCCGGCGCCGACGAAACGCCGTCCGACCCGGCTCAAGGCGAAAAGTGGGAACGGCTCGTCGAGCGCTACGCGGAGCTCGAGCGCCGGCCTCGTCGCTGAGGCCGAGGCATGGCCTGCCCGGGGCATGGCGCCCCGGGGGGTATCCAGGCCTGCCCGGGGGCATGGCGGCCCTGGGCGCGTGTCCTGTCAGGAGGCATGGCCTGCCCGGGGGCGTGGTGCCCCGGGGGCGTCCAGGCCTGCCCGGGGCGTGGTGCCCGGGGGACCTGTCTCCCCGGAGTCATGGCGTGCCGAAAGCCCCGGATTAACCGTCCGAATCGCGCCAGCTGAGCTTGAGCGAAATACTGTGTTTGACACCCTTGTTCTCGGACCGCTTCTCGCCCGCTTTGAGCTGCATACGAACCATCCGAGGCAGCGTCACCGTCACCGGCTCGTCGGCTTCTTCGAAGTCGACCTTCCCTTCCTGTACCTCACGAGCAAGTGTCTGCAGGTACTCGGCGATCTCCTCGCGCTCGTGAGCTTCCTTACTCTTGAAAAGCTGCTTCTTTTGTGCCATAGCGTCGTGAATAGTATGTCGAAGACGCGATGTCGCGCAATCCTTTCACCGGGCTTCTCCGCGTAATATTCAGGGCAGCCGTCGCCGGCGCCGGTCAACGCTGCGTAGCGCAGCGAGAAGCCCGATCGCGATCCGAAGAAGCGGCTCGCCGAGCGTTCAAACGCTCCTCTCGGCGCGCTCCCGCTCAGTCACGACTGAACAGATCGCGCGTGTATACCTTCTCCCTGACCGGTTCGAGCTCGTCGTGAAGGCGATTGGTGACAATGACATCAGCCTCCTTAATGAACTGATCGAAATCGCGCACGACTCTGCTTCCGAAAAACTCGTCCGCTTCGAGCACCGGCTCGTACACAATGATCTCGATGCCCTTGGCCTTAACGCGCTTCATAATACCCTGCACCGCCGAGGCCCTGAAATTGTCCGAGTCGGTCTTCATGGTAAGACGGTAAACACCGACAATCCGCGGCTTGCGCGCGATAATTCTGTCGGCGACGAAATCCTTGCGGGTGCGGTTTGCGTCGACAATCGCCTGAATGAGGTTGTTGGGAACTTGATCGTAGTTGGCGAGAAGTTGCTTCGTATCCTTTGGCAGGCAATATCCGCCGTAGCCGAAACTCGGATTGTTGTAGTGGTTTCCGATTCGCGGGTCGAGTCCGACGCCCTGAATAATCTGAGCGGAATTGAGCCCGTGTGCCTCGGCGTAACTGTCGAGCTCGTTGAAGTAGGCGACCCGCATTGCAAGATACGTGTTGGCGAAGAGTTTAATAGCCTCCGCTTCGGTTGAGTCGGTGAACAGCACGGGAACATCTTTTGACTCCGCCCCTTCGACCAGCAGGTCGGCAAACCGTTTCGCCCGTTCCGATCGCTCGCCCACGATAATCCGGCTCGGGTGGAGATTATCCCAGAGCGCCTTACCCTCTCGCAGGAATTCTGGCGAAAAGATGATATTTCCGGCCTTCAAGCGCCCGCGGATTTCCGAGGTGAAACCGACCGGCACGGTGGATTTGATAATAATCACCGCCCCCGGGTTAATGCTCATAACATCGGTGATGACCGACTCGACGGTGCTCGTATTGAAGTAGTTAGTCTGAGGATCGTAGTCGGTAGGCGTGGCTACGACCACAAAGTCGGCGTGTGCGAACGCCTTTTCCTTATCCGTGGTCGCCGTGAGGTCGAGCTCCCGCTCGGAGAGAAACTGCTCGATCTCCGCGTCTACGATCGGTGACTTACGCGCGTTAATCTTATCAACTTTCTCCTGCAGAATGTCGAGCGCGGTCACCGTGTTGTGCTGTGCGAGAAGCACGGCATTCGAAAGCCCTACATATCCGGTTCCTGCTATCGTTATGTTCATATCGTTTTCCAACTACCTTCGTATCTATTTTCGCTTTTTTTTAGGCTGATGTCTTTCCCGGTGCTCTCCGGGCGAGCCGAGAGTCCCAAGGACCGTATCACGCCGCCACCCGGAATCCAAGTAAGCACGCCGCGAGCCGCGTTTGCTTTCATGACTCCCGTGTAGCGCGATTTATTGAGCCACACTGCCCGACAATGCTACCATAATCGATGAGTGCGAGCGGGTAAAACCTGCAACGCCCGAGGGAGATTTCCAAATGGCCCAGTATAGAACCGGTGACAGCGCCGACGAGCGGATCGGGGAGTTTCTCGTCAAGATCGGTGCCATGACCGATGCACAGCGAGAAGAGGTGCTCCTGCGCCAGGAACAGGAGCCCGACCGTTTGTTCGGTCAAATTGCGATCGAGTTTGGCTACATAGACGATAGCGCCGTCGACCGGTATCTCAAGCAGCGAAAGTAAGGCATCGCCAGACACAGTTATGAGCCGTAATCGCGACACACACCGCAGTCGCACAGAGGCGGCTGCACCGGCGGGCATCATCGGCATAGTTGTTTTGGTCCTTATTCTCATTTTCGCCCGCGCGCCATGGTACCTTCCCGATATGATCGAGCAGGCGCCGGCCGCCACCCAGGTATGCGATGATGCGATCTCCCTCGAGGAAGCGTGGGAGCGGGCGAGCGAGCTTGAAGACGGTGTTCATGCGGTGCATGGGAAGGTCCGCGAGGCGCGCTATGTCACGCGTATCGAAGGGCGTCCGACGTTCCTCAGTTTAGGGGCAGAATACCCGCGTACACCACGCCTCGAAGCGCTGATATGGTATCGCGATCGGGGAGCCTTTCTTGAGTTGTTCCCGGAAGGCCCGGAGCACAGCCTCGAGGGGGAATCGGTGTGCGTCGCCGGAACCGTAAAGATACACGACGGGATACCTCAAATCGAGCTTGAGAATCCGTCTCAGCTACTCATCGAGTAGGGCTCGGAAAAACGATTCGCGGCGGGGGGCAAGCGCCTGCCGCCGCTACTCGTACGCTCGAGACGCAGCGGTAGCGCGAGCCTGCGCCTCGAGCGCAGGCGCACGCCGCGAGAGCCTGCGCCTCGAGCACAGGCGCACGCCGCGGGGGCCGGCACAGCTCCCACCTTAAGCATACGCGCGAGTGCTCCGGGGGTGATTGCCGGGTAGTACCGAAAAAACACACCACGGTGGTGGACAGTAAGGGATGTAGCACGCGGTGACCCACCGCCCCGAGCCTTCCGAGGCCGTTGACGCCGACCTACTTAACTCGGCACCGTATCAAGGTGCGGTTGGTGTCGCTGGTCTTCTCGATAATTATCCTCGCCTCTGCGTGTGCTATGGGCGGAGAGGAGCATGATATGGTCATTGTCGGCGGTGGAGCGGGAGCGCTTGCCGCCGCTGTTTCGGCTGTAGATGCGGGGCTCAGCGACGTCGTGGTGCTCGACCCGGGAGACACCGCGTCACTCGCTTCCGAATCGGTCGCACCCGCGGTTTTTGCGGCAGCCGAGACTGAGCTTCAGCGGGGCGCGGGCATCGATGATTCAGCCGGGCAGTTCGCCGACTGGTGGATGGAGCTCGCCAGGGGTAACGCCGACGGGGAACTTGTGGAGTTCATGGCCCGCGAGTCGTCGGATACGGTTTCGTGGTTGCAGTCGCTCGGGGTTCCCTTTCTCGAGCTTGGGACATCGTTTCTCCCGGCGTCGCGTCCGTTCATCGACCGCGAGCGGGCTCACGCGGTCGACGGTGGGTACGCAGCTCTGTACGAGGTGCTCGAAAGCGCGGCACTCGATCGAGGGGTGGATGTTCGTATGCAAGAGGCGGTGAACTCTCTTATCGCCGACGATGGCGGACGGGTAGAGGGCGTACGTGTCGAGATCGACGGCAGAGAGCGCGACCTGTTTGCCCGCGAGGCGGTAGTGCTCACAGGCACAGTCGGGGTGCCCTCCGACGATACCGTTCCGATTGACACGTTTCTCGACTCCCCCGACGTACTCCCCGGTAGCGGCGAGGGCCTCTCCGACATCACGAAACTAGCCGAATCGGTCGGGGCGGCGGTAACCAGGCGCACGGGGGTCACCGCCGGCTATACCGACCGGCGGTATAGCCAGGCACTCGTCGGCGGCCTCGATGTCACCGAAACCAGTCACGTCATGCGAAAGGACGGATCGACGATTCCCAGGTTGTACGCGGTTGGCCCGATCGCAGGCAATCGGTACTTTGATCGCGTCAGGCTCTCGCCGCAGACGTTTACTCTTACGCTGACACAGGCTCGTGTCGTCGGCGAGCATATTGGTCGATACCGCCGAGGTGGGTAATTACGTGCCTGCGTGAGAGAAGGTCGCCGGAGCGTCGAGCACCTGGACGCGATCGATGCCGTCGTCGGAGACCGCACCCGCTTCGAAGAGTGCGTCGAGGATGCCCTCGGTCAGGTCTGCCGGCGCGCTGATAATGCTCCGTTCGAGCGCGGTTGCACGGCTGTCACCGGAGTCGAGGTTCAACCGCCGTATTCGCGAGGTGGTCGCCCCGCCGGCCCCGGCCGAGATTGCCGCCTGTACCAACTCAGCAGCACGCCCTTCCGAGCATATTATCGCGAGCTCGCGATTGGTGAGGCGCAAGTGTGTCGTGGGGTCTGCTCCGAACGCTTCCACCGAGGCGAAGCGCTTACGCCAGGAGGTACCCCGCTTGAGCTCGTCGACGGCCGCGATTATTTGCTCGATACTTGCCGCGTGTTCCTGGAAGCCGACGCGAAGCCTTGTATCGAGCATTCCTACGCGTACCGGTGTACGGTAAACCAGCCCGCGGCCCGGCCGGTCAAGGCGTCCTTCCTCGATGAGAAGTCGCATGATCTCATTGGCGTCGTGTTCGGGTACGAGAAGGTGTACTATTTCCTTCTGCGGCGGGATGGTAATACGCAGCAGCCCGAGGCGGTCGCGTACCCCCGTCCCTTCTCCGAGCGCTACCACCGGCACGCAGCTCCCAAGCTCGAGCGCGAGGCGGGCAATCTGCTCACCGCTTCCGGGCATGCTCAGGACACAGGTTATGAGGGTAAGATCGTGCAGCAGCGCACGCGGGCCGGGCTCGCTTCCGGCGTCGGGAATACGGGGGACGTGGCAGGCGCTGTACTCATCGATGCGCTGGGAAAAAATGCTGCCGCGGCCCGGTGTATCGATTTCCGCCGCGGCGATGATTTCGCGCATGACCGTCATTTCGTCTTCGATGTGCACCGCAATGCGGAATATCTCGGTCGGCGCGTCATCCATGCGCACTATCGTGCCCGGAAGCCCGAGGGGGCGCCGTCGGCGAAGCTGACGAACCGTTCTGCCGCTTTCGACAAGCACGGTGTCAACGGCAAGTCGTGAGAGACAATCGGTCACCGATCGACTGAGTCGATGGTGTACCTGGCAGGTTATGCGGCTCAGCCCTCGCGGCGCATTTGCGCTGCTATGCATGGTCGTCCTCCTCGACATCGCCGCCGATTACACGCTGCTGCCGCGTGCGGATACTCAAGCCGTAGACAAGCACGCTGAGTATCGGCATAACAGATGCGACCGAAAGCACGCCGAAGCCTTCGATCACGTTCAGCTCGGCACCGATGCCTAGACCCACTGCCATAACAAGCGGCACGGTCACCGGACCGGTGGTGACACCGCCGCTGTCCCACGCGATCGCGGCGAAGTCATCGTCATTGAATGCAGTGAGAATAAGCGCAATGAGGTAGGGCGGTATAATAAGCCATGCGGTCGGTAAATCGTAAAGAATTCGAACGATCCCGACTGTGATACCTGAACCCACGCCGATCGCAACCGCGGCGATAATAGCCCTCCGCGGAATCGTGCCGACACTCAAGTGCTCGACGGTGCGTCCGAGCGCATTCAACGCGGGCTCGGCGAGTGTAGCGCCGTACCCGAGTCCGAAGGCAAAGAGCAAAACAAGTCCGATTCCGACAAAGGTGAGCTCGCGAGAAAAAAGCGGTGAGGCTTCTACCACGATCTCGTATACACCGCGTTCCTCGTCGTAGCGTTCGGGCTCGAACGGAATTCGGCGGAATTCTCCGTCTTCGGCGAAAAGGAAAAAAACTTCACGATCACCATCGGCGGTAATGCCCTCGATTAGAAGCTCTTCACTGAACCGGGAGACGGTAATACGTTCTGCGGCTTCCGGTTCACTGCGAAAGGCTCTCGGAAGCTGTCGGCCAACCTCGTCACCGAGTGGTTCGAGGCCGAAACGTATTCCGGTTGTTAGCAGGGTCATGCCGACCAGCGCGAGTACCGTACCAAGGAGTAGCTCGTCGGTTTGTCTGGGTCTTTCCCGAAGGAAGAGCACAAGCGCGAGAAGCAGAACCGCCGCGAGCGGAAGTACTGCCCTGACCGCTCCGAGACTTTCGCTTGCAAAGACCGAAGCCGGCGATCGAAGCGACGAGGCTGAAAGGGCCTGTTGCCGCACCGAGCGTGGAACAATGTCGCGTTCGGTCGATGACGCCTGCAGGTCTAACCACTCGCCGAGTGACATCGAAGCCAGAATCTCATCGCGAACATGCTCATTGTCGGCGAAAGCGGATATCGCCTCGTCGTATGAATCGGGGTCTGAGTAAAAGGCACGGCGGGCGCGCTCGCTGCCGCGTTCGAAGGCGAGCGTTTCGAGCTCTGACTCCGAGCCAATCGTCTCGACTGCTTCGCTTCGGTATTCGGGACTGAAAAACAGCTCTTCTTCCATCGGCCCGGAAACGCTTCCGGCCACGAAGGCGGAGAGCCACAGAACCGAAAGAACCGGCAGCGCCGAGGCGAGCATAATAACGCCGAAACTACCGGATGCCCCTTCGGATCGTCCGGCTGCGCGAGTAACTCCGATCCCGAGCGCAATGACGAGGGGAACCGTAACGGGACCCGTGGTTACCGCGCCGGAGTCCCACGCGAGCCCTATTATGGTCGTGAGCTTCGAATGAAACGAAAAGACGATCGTGGTGAGAATAAGCAGTGGAATGATCGTATAGACGAACAGTTTAATCGAAAGTCCGTAGAAAAACCGGATCATGCCGATCGCAACCGCGACACCGACACCTGCGCCGATCGACCAGATGAGCGTGTCGGGTCGTTGCTCTATGAGTTCGTATAGCACCGGCGCTTCCCACGGCGTTACCTGCCCACCGGCCGCTCGCAAAGCGGCGATAGCCGGTTCAGCGAGCGTCGACCCCACTCCAACGACGACGCCGAAGACGGCGATCACCGTGATACCGGTGTGCTTGGGCAGCAGCACGCCGACCTGTTCCCCGAGCGGCATGATGCCGATAAGCAGCCCCTCGAGAAAGAACGCGAGACCCACAACAACCATAGCGATACCACCGGCGATCTGCACGGCATCGGCGGGCGGCGTTCGGAGAATGAGCGTCTGAAATGCGACCAGATAAATGGTGATGAAGGCTACCGACCGAAGCTGTTCCACGATCCGGGTCTTCGCGTATGACCCGATCATCAGGAGTGCCGTGCGTAGCGGTATGCGCGAAGGCCGGCGGTCAGCCATAGGATTTCGAAGTTTACTGAGATCGGTGCAGCGTCTCTACCCTGCCGATTGTTATTCGCGTCGCTTTAGAGATCGAGTGTCGGGCTTGCTTATATGGCTGGTTCGAGATCGAAACGTACCGCAGCCGAAGCGGTCATTCGTGCATCCTCAAGCCCTAATGTCGTAGAATGTCTTCAACCGCTTCGACCGCTTGCGTAAACCGCTCCTCCGCCCCGCCGGTGAGAACCCGTATGTCGGCGCCGCGGTCTGCGAGAATCTCGATACTCCGGGAAATAAGCGGGAGTGCATCCCGATCGTGCACCGCGTGCTCCGAAGCGTTGTGTGGGGCATCGATGAGGTAGCGGGTATGCGACCACCCGTTCGTCTCCTCTGCGAGTTCCTTCGGGAGCGAGGTGCCCGATCCGGCTCTCAGCCATGCGTGAATAGAATCGCTCGCACTGAACAGCACGCGGTCCGCTTGTCGGGCGAGCGCGCGTTCGGCGGCTAGCTGCGCTCGCACGGCAAACTCGGGAGAGAGTCCCCCCTCTCCGGTACGCTCGGCATGATAGTCGACGTAGTCACCTACGCAGACGGTTTCAAAGTGGTCTGCCAGGCGCTCGAGCAGCGCGCCGGCGTCTCCGGCGTGTTCGCTGAGAACATACACCTTGCGCACGAAGTACGGGCGGACGACGTCGGGAATGTACTGCCAGGTTCCCATAGGATTCCGGCGTACCATTGTTGCGCTGACGGGAAATACCGTTCGCGCCGGATCTACCGGGACGTAGACCGCCCCGAGTTCTTCGGCGAGGCGGAAGCCGTAGTCTTCACTCGCGAAAACGAAATCTATGTCCTCGCCGGCGCTTTCTCTTATACCGCGAGCCCAGATCCGGTAGCTGTCCGGTGAACCCTTTCGCGCCTTCGGGTTCTCTTCGGTGATGCGGATTACGTTGGCCTCGGGGAACAGTTGGCGCATCCACCGGTACCGAAGCGCTCCATCGATCGGGTCGGATGTAAGCGTCCCGACAAGAATCGATAATCGATCGACGCATCCGATTGCGAAATCGATGAGATAGCGGTGTCCATTATGTGGGGGCATGAAGCGCCCTATGATTACACCGTGTGTCCGGTTTCCCATTCTGTGCTCCCGTAGGCGAGAGGCTACTACAGGCGGCCACCGCCCGGCAACAAAGCGGCGTGCGGACGCTCTGAAACCGAAATTATCTGCCTACCGGCTACTGTTCGTTTCCTCGGAACACGCGCTACAATTCCGCTTATGAAAGGGAAAACCGCACTTGGCCTCGATTTGGGCGGGACGAAGATGCTGTGTGGCGCCGTCGCGCCGGATGGCACGGTGCTCGCCACGGAGAAGAAAAAAACGCGTGCCGGGGGAGACCCCGATCAGCTTGTCGAACGAATGGTGAAATGCGTCCGCGCCTGTATGACGGCCGCTGAGCTTGAGGTTGATGATGTCGGCGTGCTCGGGGTGGCCGCGCCGGGTCCGATCGATGTGGAAAACGGTATTCTCACCGAGACCTCCAATATTGGGGTCAGTAATTTCCCGCTGTCCGCTCGCCTGCAGGAGGAACTCGGATTTCCGGTCGTGCTCGAAAACGATGTCAACGCCGGGCTCTACGGAGAGTTCATGTACGGCCACGCCTACGGTCTGAGCGAAGTGGTTGGTCTGTTTCCCGGTACGGGAGTCGGCGGTGCGATGATCCTCGGCGGGTCGCTCTACCGGGGTGCCGGCGGCGGAGCCGGCGAGCTCGGCCACATGGTGCTGCAGCCGGGCGGTCCGATCTGCGGCTGCGGCAAGCGCGGATGTCTTGAGACGCTCGCGAGCCGTGGAGCAATAGCTCGTGAAATCGCGCTTCTTGTGGCTATCGGGAGAGCGCCCACGGTCGCCGCGCTTACCGGGTCGGATCCCTCGCTTATGAAATCGGGGGTAATCGCCGAAGCGGTTTCCGCCGGCGAGCAGGCCGTTATCGAAATCGTGGAGCGATCGGCGTGGTGGCTCGGACTGGGAATGGCGAACTGTGTTAATATCTTTAATCCGCAGGCGATCGTACTCGGTGGTGGGCTTGTAGAGAAGCTCGGCGAACACTATATAGGTATAGCCGAACGTACAATGCGCGAACAGGCTATGACCTTCCCGGCTCGCGACGTGCGGGTCATACCTGCGATCCTCGGTGACAATGCCGCGATTGTCGGTGCGGCCCGAAGGGCAACCGAAGCGATCGAGGCATAGCCTCCGAACGTCTCCCGGGAATATCGATGGCAGAAGCGCAAACAAGAATCGTGGCGGTTATAGATATCGGCAGCACTGCCGTGCGGATGATCGTCGCTGAAGTGGATTCAGATGGGCAGTGGAAGCGGCTCGACCGCGCCGCACGGCCGGTAGGTCTCGGGCGCGACGTGTTCACCGGCGGCGCCATAAGCCGCGAAAGCATGCTGCAGTGCGTGCGGATACTCGCGGCGTTTACCGAGCTTCTCGACGGGTGGCAGGTTCAACCGGCGAATATCCGCACCGTCGCCACGAGCGCTATTCGTGAGGCGAAAAACCGCGATACGTTTATCGATCGCGTCCAGATCCGAACCGGACTTCGGATAAACGTAATCGAAGGCGTCGAGGAGAACCATCTCACCTATCTTGCCGTTCAGAACGCGATTAACCACATGCGCCCACAGTTCTCGCGGTCGGCTTCGCTCATTCTCGAGGTTGGCGGTGGTACGAGCGAGCTCATGGTGCTCAACCGCGGCAAAATGGTCAGCGCTCACAGTCTTCGGGTTGGAACGGTACGCGTACGCCAGCAGGTGCGGCCGGGTTTCGACAGCGCACAGCAGATTCATGAATACCTGCGCGAGAATGTTCGCGTAACCAAAGAAGTACTTGCCTCGGAGTTCGATCTTTCTCGCGTGCGGTTTTTCGTGGCCGTAGGCGGCGAAGCTCGGCTCGCAGCCCGCCAGGTTGGGGAGCGCAAACACGAGTACTATTCGGTGATCGACAAGGAACGGTTCAACGAGTTCATCGCTGGAGTTCAGGAAATGCAAAACGACGAGCTCGTCGATGAACTGGGGCTGAGTTACTACGAGGTGGAATCGCTGCTTCCAGGTCTGCTGTTGTATAAGTTCTTCGTGGAGGTAACGCGCGCTGAGCAGCTTATCGTCCCGGATGTCAGCATTCGCGAAGGTGTGTTGATCAGCTTCGCCCTTGGTACAAGCCGCGCGGTAGAGAAGCAATTCTATACGCAGGTCATCGCGAGCGCGCTTTCGCTCGGCCACAAGTACCGTTTCGACGAAGCTCACGCGCGCCAGGTTGCCGATCATGCGCTGAGCCTGTTCGATCAGCTTACCGAAGAGCACGGACTCGACCGACACGCGCGGCTGCTGCTCGAAGTCGCCGCACTCCTGCACGATATCGGCAACTTCGTCCGCTCGAGCGGCCACCATAAACACAGCCAGTACCTCGTCGCAAACTCCGAGATATTCGGATTCTCGCGTGAAGATATTCGCATAATTTCGAATCTTGTGCGGTACCACCGCAAATCGCCGCCTCAAGCAAGTCACCCTGAGTTCTCGAGTCTTCGCCGTGAACATCGACTTATGGTTCTTAAACTCGGTGCAATCCTGCGTATCGCCGATGCGCTCGACCGAAGCCATGGGCAGCGGGTGCACTCGCTTGACGTTGAGATACAGGAGGCCGACGTGCTGTTGCATTGCGAGCATACCTCGGATATTCAAGTCGAGCGCTACGGTGTGGATGTCAAGGGCGATATGTTCGAGCAGGTATACGGCTACGCGGTGAAAGTTGTGTAACGGAGCGTTGAGGAATAAGACAGATGAATACAGAAACGAGCAGCCGCTACAGCCGTGACCCCGAGCTACGGCCGGAGCACAACAGCAAATATTTTAACCGGGAACTCAGCTGGATAGAGTTCAACGCGCGTGTTCTCGATCAGATGCTCGACCCCGACGTCCCTCTGCTCGAGCGACTGAACTTCATGACGATTGTCGCGAATAATTTCGATGAGTTCTTCATGGTTCGCGTTGCCGGGCTCAAACGGCAGGTGCGCGGCAACAATTACACCACCTGTCCAACGGGTATGTCGCCGAGGGAGCAACTGCGTGAGATCTCCCGCCGGGTGCACGAACTGACCGATCTGAAATACAAGTGTCTCCACGAGGAATTGCTCCCCGCGCTCGCCGACATAGGTATAGTGGTCCACTTTCCGAAAACCTGGAATCAGGAGCAGCGCGCCTATCTCTCGAGGCGTTTTCGCGAGGAGTATCTGCCGGTCCTTACCCCGATACGCTGCCGCGCGGACGAGCCCTTGCCGTACGCGGGCAATATGCGACTGAGCGCCGCGTTCGTGCTCACGCCGCGTTCCGGTGGCCCCTTGATTACGCAGGAAGAGGACGATGAGGGCGATGGGTCCTCGCGGCCCCCGCTGTACATAGCGGTCGTGCCGATTCCGCCTTCCCTGCCACGACTCATTTACCTTCCTGCCTCCGATGGTAAAACACACGTAGCCCTGGTCGAGCACGCGATCGTGGAATACGCGGAGGCGCTGTTCCCTGGGTATACCGTTTCGGAGAGCTTGCTGTTTCGCGTTACCCGGGATGCGGATTTCGGCGTTGACGAGGAGCGTGACGAGGACTTCGTGGAAGCTATGGAGCAGGTCCTTGAAGGACGCAAATACAGCCAACCGGTGCGACTGTCGGTCTCCGGTGACAGCAAACGGCTCAAGGAGTTTCTTACCGAAACGCTCGACATACATCAGGAAGAAGTCTACGAAAAGCCGCAACCGCTCGAACTCAAGGAGTTCGGCACACTCCTGGAGTTACGTGGCTACGAACCGTATCGCTGGGAACGATGGATACCGCGCGAACATCCGTCCTTCCCTGAGGATGAAGGCGTGTTCGACTGCCTGCGGGCAGGCGATTCACTCTTGTATCATCCTTATGACAGCTTTTCTCCGGTGATTCGACTCGTTCAGGAGGCGGCCGATGACCCGGAGGTGCTCGCGATCAAGATGATTCTGTACCGCACGAGCGGCCGATCACCGGTAATCCGGGCCCTGCGGCGAGCCGCCGAGAACGGCAAACAGGTCGTGGCGCTCGTGGAGCTCAAAGCACGCTTCGACGAAGAGCAGAACATCGAGTGGGCCGAACAGCTCGAGCGCTCCGGAGTTATTGTGGTATACGGCGTCGCCCGTCTGAAGGTGCACGCAAAAGCGCTGCTGATCGTGCGTCGAGAGCGTGGCGGGGTTCGCCGCTACATTCACCTTGGCACCGGGAACTACAACGAGAAGACTGCGCTGCTCTATTCCGATCTTGGTCTGCTTACCACAAACGAGGAGCTTGCGTGGGAGGTCGGACAGTTCTTTAACGCGCTCACCGGCTATTCGGTCGTTCCGAACTTCGGGCGTCTGGCTATGGCGCCCGCGGGACTGAAGAGCCGGCTTCTACAGCTCATTCAACGCGAAGCATCGCGCGCGGAGAGCGAGGGCAGCGGCCGCATCGTGGCGAAAATGAACAGCCTCTCGGATATCGATATTGTCGACGCGCTGTATGAAGCGAGCAACGCCGGAGTCGAGATAGACTTGAATGTTCGTGGCATTTGTATGCTGGTTCCGGGTGTTCCCGGGCAAAGCGAGAATATCCGCGTTGTCAGCATCGTCGGACGGTATCTCGAGCACGCCCGCGCCTTCTACTTTGAAAACGGTGGTAATCCCGAGCTGTACCTATCGAGCGCCGACTGGATGCCGCGCAATCTCGAACGCCGCGTGGAACTGCTGTTCCCCGTGGATGAGCCTCCGTTGCGCGATTACCTGTATCGGATTCTCCTGCTTCATATGGCCGATACCGAACAGGCCTTTGAACTTACGTCGAGCGGTCGTTACGTTCGCCGTAGCGCAGGGGCAGACGGGCCGATCAACAGTCAGGCGATACTCGCTTCTCAGGCTCGAGCCGCCGCCGAGAAGAATACTTCCGCGGTGGAGTCCGAACTGCCTGTGCGGCGAAAACCACCAAAGCCCCGGCTGAAAGAGTAACGTAGCAGCGATTGGGGGCGATGGGCGCGGCCGGCTTTCGGGGCGCCTCGGAACAGCGGGCTGCCTGCTTGCCAAAAGCCCACGTGTCGGCACATGCTATTACTTGCTATGGCAAAGAAACGGTCATCGAAACGGCGCGGGGGCTCGCCGCAGAAACAGCAACATCGAAAACAGGAAAAGGCACGGGCCTCACATTCGCGTCGGCGACGGCGTGTTTTTTGGGTCGTTGCGGTGGTTATCCTCGGTGCCGGAGGCATCGGTGGTTTTTTGTACGCCGATCACCAGCGTAGCGAAGCCGTGCGCGATCTGAGCGCTATCGGGAATGGAACGCCCGCGGTAGTGCAGGTCCACGACCCCACCTGTCCCGTGTGTACGGAACTGAGAGACAGCGTTCGCGCGGTCGAGGATCGCTTTGAACAAAGCGAGCTGCTGATCCGGGTAGCCGATATCACAACCGAGGAAGGGCTTGCCTTCGCCAACGAGTATCAGTCCCAGAGCATTACTCTCGTGTTTCTCGACGGTGACGGTAACCGTGTGACTTCGGTGAGCGGACAGCGCAGTCCAGATCAGGTCCGCGACCTGTTCGAGCGGCACATAGCGGGCGAACTCTAATCTCCCCGCGACACCCGCTAAGGCCGGGCGCCGCGTCTTCGCGCCCGGGTCTACCGGAATGGCGGGGCGCGGCCGTACGCCTTGTTCCCGCGAGCGGAGCTGTTGTGCTATCTTCGGCGTCCCGATGATACGTCTGGTTCGCGAAATGCTCGCCGACAAACCCTTCTTTACCACGCTCTTCGCCATAGGCTGGCCGATCGCCGTTCAGCACGGGTTCATAACCGCGCTGAATATGCTCGACATCCTCATGGTCGGTCAGCTCGGCGAGGTCGAAATCGGCGCTGTGGCGATTGGCAACCAGGTTTTCTTTCTGGTCATGCTCTTTCTGTTCGGCGTGGGGAGCGGGTCTGCCGTGTTCGTCGCGCAGTACTGGGGACGCGGGGATGTACCGGGAATCCGGCGCAGCTATGGCCTTGCGATGTTCGTCGCGATTCCCGGGAGCGTTCTCGCCGCCGCCTTCGTGGTCATCTATCCTGACATAGTGCTTCGCTTCTTCACCTCGGATGAATCGGTGATCGCCCTCGGGGTCGACTACGTGCGCGTCGCCTCGCCGAGTTACCTGTTCATGGCGATAACCGTGGTAACCGGCGCCGCGCTCCGGGGAACCGGCGAGGTGCGATTGCCCCTGCGCATGACGATTATCGCTCTCGCGATTAACGCGGTTCTGAACTACGTGTTTATCTTCGGGCCGTGGGGGCTCCCCGCGCTTGGGGTTGTGGGGGCTGCCCTCGGCACCAGTATCGCCCGGGGCCTCGAGGCGGTGTTGCTCATCGGCGGCATGCGGCGAAAAGCGCACCCGATGGTCGGCCGCTTTCGCGACTACACCAATGTCGACCGAGTCTTTGCCTCGCGGTTTGTAACGGTAACCATGCCCGTTGTCGTAAACGAGATCGTGTGGTCAATGGGGGTGACCATGTATACGGTGATTTATGCGCGCATGGGAACGCCCGAGCTCGCCGCGAGCAATATTGCCGAAACGGTCATCCGGATGACCTTTGTCGTCTTTATGGGGTCGGGTGGGGCCGCGGCGGTTATGATCGGAAACACCATCGGCGAGGGCGATATTCCGCGCGCCGAACGCGATGCGCGTCGCTTCATGCTGCTCGCACCGGTCGGTGGTATCTTTATGGGGCTTGTCCTCGCGCTCATCAGCCCGCTCGTTCCGCTTATGTATCAGATAACACCGGATGTACGGTCGATGGTGACCCGCATGCTTCTCGTTGTCGCAATAGTCGTTCCAGTGAAGTCGTTCAATCTTCACGCGATCGTGGGCATACTCCGTGGCGGCGGCGATACGCGGTTCGCTCTCTACAGTGAAGCCGCTATGCTCTGGGGAATCGGGGTTCCTGTCGCCGCCTTCGTCGGGCTGGTTATCGGCGCTCCCATCTACCTGGTGCTCCTTTCGGCGCAGGGCGAAGAAGTCGGAAAAACTGTTCTCACCTTCAAGCGACTCCTGAGCTACCGCTGGATTCACCAGGTGACCGAAGGAACCGGGGTCAGCAGCTGCGAGGCTGGTATCGAGCACGTGACCTGATCGCGCGGGGTTTCCCCGTCAAGCCGCCGCCGGCGGGTGCCCGGCCGCCGGCAAAGGCCTGAAAACACCAGGGTGGTGGACAGTAGGACGTGTTCCCCGGATTCCGCCTGGGTTCCGTTGAATTCCGCTGCTTCGCGGCATATGCTTACCGGTAATATGAAAACAAGCCGGTTGCGATATAATCGCCCACTCATCATTGCCTCACTACTTATCGTTCTGTTTACCGGTGCCTGCGCTACCGTTCCGCCTGCCCAGGATGAAGCGCGTGTCGAGGAGCTCGTCGACGTTGTAAATGAGCTCGACGCCGACCGAATGCTCGAGCAATCGGCCAGGCCGTTCCTTTTCGACTCCGAGATTATCGAGCTTTCCAATGACGTCTACGTCATGTGGCGAAGCGTGTATAATTCGGGCTTCAGCCTGCCCAACGCTGGAATCGAGTCCATCCGCGAGGTCGACTCGGAAACCTGGCGCGATTACGGTGACAACCTCGAGATGCGAGCCTATTTCGAACGTCATCTTCCCGAAGACGCTACGATCGCGCGCGTACGCGCGCAGCAGGCGAGCTTTGATCTGATCCTCGGCGACGAGCAGAACGGACTGCCGAAAGTCTATGGATTGAAGGGACCGCTGTGAGAAACACCTTAACCCGAGCCCAACCGTTTGTTCTGTATTCCATTGGTTTTTTTATGCTGATGTTTGCAGCCACCGCCGCCGGCGCCCGGGACGCCGAGACCGTGTACGTGGAAGGCTTCCCCGAACGGCGCAGCGGAAGCGGTGTCCTCGACGACCTGTTCTTCGGCGATCGCGTGCGTAGCGGAGAAAGCGTCATAACCGGTCGGGGGGACCGGGCCGAGCTCGAGCTCGACGACGGATCGAGCATAGTCGTACGAGCCGACACGGTTTTTACCGTGCGCGAGGTGGATGAAGACGGCCGGTCGCGCTCGGCGTTCTCGAGCTCACGCGGGTCGGTAACCTACAGTCTCGACGGCATTCGCGGGCGAAGCTCCCGCATTCAGTCGGCCAACGCCACCGTCGGCGTTCGCGGCACGACCTTCACCGTCTACGCCGCCGACGACGGTGGTTCGCTTTTCCTCGTCGACTCCGGGCGGATCGCGGTCGAAGCGCAGGGCGAAGAAGTCGAGCTCGGCGAAAACGAAGCCGTCGAAGTAGACGCGGGCGCGACCCCGGGCGAACCGTTCGAAGTCCTCCGCGGTGAAATCGACTTTTCCGGTTGGAATAACGGACGGGTGAACGCCGTCCTCGAAAACCCCGTCGCCGCAGCCGAAGGCGCCTACCGAAGGCTCGAAGAGATCGTGAGCGAGCTTGAACGCGCTATCGCCGAGTACGAGCCGGTACGCGAAGAATTGCGTGCGGAACGGGAGGCTGCCGAGGAGGTTCGCGAAGAAGCCGGCGAGGACGAGTTCGAGGCGTATTATCGCGATCGCGTTCGCCCGCTTGAAAGCATTGCCCCGCGGCGATACCTGAATGTTCGCTACTGGGCGCTGTCCGCGCTCAATATGCGAAGATACGTCTTCGGACGAATGTACACCATTCTACGGTCTCACAACATTATGAACCCAGATGCGCGCGATGTCGTCGCGTATCGCGAGGTGCATGATCGAGCGCTGCAGCTTCTAAGCGATCATGTCCACGACTACCTGATTCTCGAGGATATTTGACTATGAAAGGCAAGTCCCTTCGTTGCGTTCGTCCGGTACTCTTTGCTGCCGCCGCGAGTCTTGTCCTGCTCGTAGGCGCATGCGAAGAGCCGTCTGTCTCTATTGAGGCGAGATTAGGAGACTTTTTCGATGATCTTGGCGATGCGAGAAGCGATTCGGAGCACGCTGCGCTTGTAAGGCGTCATTTTCACCCCGATACCGAGAATTTCAGTCAGATTTGGACCGCCCAGTTCTGGCAAAACTCGATTTTCAGAAGCCGCAACGTATCCTCCTATTCGTGGACTATAGAAAGCGAATCGGAAAGCGACGAGTACGGAGGGACAACGCGCGTTCGAGTCGGCGTGGAGCCGTCCGGACCGCCTTCGTTCGACGCGGATTTCTATATGAAAACAAGCGGGGGAGATCAGAAAATTCGTGCGGTCGACGATCTGAGTGAGAGTAAAGACGTCCTCATAGAATCCTTACCCCAGCCCCTGTATTCGCCGTAAACGGGGCCGGGGCAGAAGCAGGGGCAGAAGCAGGGGCCGCGGCAGGGGCAGAAGCCGGGGCCGCGGCTTTACAGAATCCCTCGCGCCGGCTCGCTACAGCATATACTCGCCGATTAACGGGTCGATCAGCACCAGAAGCACGACAATGACAAGCGCCGGCAGAAAGTTTGCCGTCTTGATCGTGCGAATGTTCAGGAGATTCATCGATATCATCATAACCATAACGCCGCCGACCCCGCTTATTTCGCTCAGCATAAGCTCGGTTACGATGGGGCGCAGCAGTCCCGAGAGCAGCGTAAGGCCTCCCTGGTATACGAGGATCGAGAGCGCTGAAAACCCGACACCGACTCCGTAGGCGGCGGTCAGGAGTATCGACATGAAACCGTCCATGACCGACTTTGTCAGAAGAAGCGCGTAGCTTCCCTGCACGCCGGCTTCGAAGGCGCCGACGATCGCGAGGGCGCCGACGCAGAAGAGCACACTCGCGGTAAGAAATCCTTCGGCGAAGGGTTTGGGCGTTCCGTCGTCCTCGCCGTGCGAGGCGGTGAAGCGTTTGCGCAGTCGCTCACCGAGCCGGTAGATAGCGTCTTCTATTCCCATTGCGGTGCCTGCGAGGCCGCCTAAGACAAGGGCGAGCGCCATATAGAGAATGCGCTCGGATTCGAGCGCCATCGATATACCAATAACCATGGCAACCGCGCCGACGGCGGTGAAAACAACGTGTTTGTACCGCTCGCCGAGTCGCGCTCCGACAAGCAGCCCTATAATAGTGCCGAGTATAATGGTTGCGGCGTTAACGAATGTGGGAAACATGGACGTGACGCTACCGGGTCTCGTGGGCCGCGGTCAATCGGCGCCGACCACCGCGGGCTGACCACCGCTCCTCGGCACCCACACAATAAAATAGCAGAGTATAATCGCGAGCATTACCGCGTATAAGAGCATAAGCACGGGCGTCGACCACAGATCAAGAATAGTCGCGGAGACCGGTCCCCCGACGGCCACCGCGCTTCCCCAGACGAACGCGAACAGATTCTGATACGTAGCACGGAGGTCCGGGTGGCTGCACGATTCCACGTAGTTTACCGAGCCGGCATACAGCAGGGCGAAACCTGTTCCGTGCAGGGTACTCACAAGGATAAAGATCCAGGTCGATGGAGTCCCGGCGAACGTCGAGAAGAGCACAAGCTTAAGTACCTGCGCGGCGATACCCGTGGCGATTACCGGCTTCACGCCGAAGCGCCGAATCAGTCGTCCAACAAAAAACATAATGGGAACTTCCGGGGCGGCCGCCGCGCCAAGCGCTAGTCCTGTTACGATGTACCCGGCGCCGATTTCCTCGAGGAACAGGCTCGTATAGAGGAACGCGCTGTTTACTCCGAGCGATGAGAAGAAAGAGAATACGAGAAACCGGCGAATAGCGCGATCGCGTTTCAGGTGTTCGATTGGAAGGCGTACCCTCTGTGGTCGGGCGTGAGACCGGAAACCGGCGACCATCGCGAGAATGCCGAACCCGGCTGCATGCAACGCGATTGGCGTCGCCACGTTGCCGGTTGCGGTAATGAGGAAACCGGCGCTCGCGGTTGCGAGCACGAATCCGGCCGAGCCTAGCATGCGGAACCGCCCGTACTCGGCGGTATTGCCGTGAATGCGGTGGAGAAACTGAAGCGTTTCGGTATTAATAAGCGGAACCAGGGGGCGGGCGAAAAAGCCACCGACGAATGCGCCTCCGAGAATGAGTGAACTGACCGCGCTCGCGGATAATCCCTCCACGATACCGGGGATGACCAGCAGTACTGCTGCGAGCATCGCGCCCACGGCGCCAATCGTAAGAATGCCCTCGGCGATGCGGAAGCGGTCGCTAATGTACCCGGCCGCCGGCGACGCAAGAACGCCGACAGCGTTATAGAGAAAGATCGCCGCTCCGACAATCTGATTCACGCTCGATACGCCCGCTTGGGAGAGGATCGTCGAGAAGTAGAGGGTGAACAGGGGAACACCGAACCCGAATGACAGGAAATAGAGAATGTGCAGCAGTCCGATTCGAACCGTGCCGTCGGGAGCGTTTGATGGGCGTGTCATGTATACCCTCCGAGCCTATCCCTTCGGCGTCGTTGGCGCAATGCTCTCGTGGAGCTACCGCCGATAGTTCACTTCTGCTTGTGCATGCGAGTGTCGGTCTTTAGAATCCCCGCAGACATACTACACGGGGCGAAGGCGGATGAAACTCTCTAAGAAGCTTAATGTTGTGGTACTGGCAGTGGTGGTTGGTCTCGGGGTGAGTATCGGGCTTTTGACCAGTACGGTTCTGAACGCGAGAGGGCTGCAGGACCTGCAGAATGCAACGCGCGTGGCGATCCGGGAAAGCAACGCCGTGCTCGCGGTAACGCAGCGGTTCATGTACACCACCGACGATCTTGAACCGATCGTCGAGGATTACCACGAGCGGCTATCCGCTTCGCAGGATGCGATGGACGCGCTCGCCGAGCATCCGCAGCTGTGGCGCCTTCCGCAGCAACTGAGGCGCAATGTTTCCGCCTCGCAGGCGATGTGGAATCAAATGGCGGGTCGAGAGCTTGCAGAGGTGGGTGAGGAAATAGAGCAGCTCACCGGGACGGATATTCCCGGTGTAGAAGGAACCCCCGGTATTTACCCGCTGCAGCTTGAAGCCGGAGACGAGCTTCCCATCGTTACGCGAAATTCGGTTGGGCGGGCCGAGCGGAGAATCAACCAGGCTGCGAACGTGGCCGGAGGTTTTCTCGATGACAGCCTGAACGAGGTAGCTTCGGTCATTGCATCGACTTCCTCAGCGATTATCGATTTCAACCTTCGAGTCTCGCTCGCCGTCGGATCGGTGGTGGCAGTGCTCAGCGTACTGCTTATTATGGGCCTCGCGCGAAGTCTCACACGGCGCGTTGCCGGCATAGAAACCGCGATGCGAGAGATGGCGAAGCGCAACTTCGACGTGGAAGCAAGGGCTGTCGGAACGGACGAACTCGCCGACCTGGGCGGCTACGTGCGACAAGTTCGAGACGCGGTCTCGGAGTTCTTCCGCGCCGTGCGCGAGGCGACGAACCAGACGCTTGCGCTTCAGGACAACCTCGGTTCCTCGACCGAGGAGACAAGCTCGGCGCTGAACCAGATTTCGCGAAACATCGAAGGTATCCGCGAGCAGTTCGCCCGCCTGAATCGCAGTATTTCGACAACCGGCGAGGCGGTGCGCACTATCGACGGACGCGTTCAGGAGCTATCGGCGGACATCGATTCACAATCGAAGCAGGTCGATACGGTATTCTCCTCTATCGAGGAGATGAACGCCGGTGTGCAGAACGTGACCAATCTGTCGGCCGAACGGATGAACCGGGTCGAGGGCGTGCGCGAAACCGTCTCGGAAGGCGCTGAGACGGTTCGAGAAACCAACGGAATCGTCCAATCGGTCTCGCGTGAAATTGACGACATGATGGAAATCATCGAAATAATCAACGGTATAAGCGAGCAGACGCATCTTCTGTCGATGAATGCAGCGATCGAGAGCGCGCATGCCGGCGCAGTCGGAAACGGTTTCGCGGTTGTCGCCGAGGAAATCGGTAAACTCGCCGACAGCACCTCCGAGAACGCCTCGCGCATCGAGTCGAACCTGAAACGCATTACCGCAGAGATCGGCCGGGCGCTCTCGGCGAGCGAAACGTCGAACAGGAGCTTTGCCCGGATCGAAGAGGAAGTCGGTGGGTTCGCCGACGCTATGTCCGAGGTTTCAGGCAGTATGCAGCAGCTATCTCAGGGAAGCAGGGAAATTCTCGACTCAACTGCCGAAGTCTCGCGAATTACCGGGCGCATCAGAGAGGGCTCTCAGGAAATGCTTACGAGTGCCGCCGAAATTCGTAAAGCGATGGACGAGGCCGACAACGTTTCCTCGGATGTGGCCAACGGTGTGAAGGAAATCGACCAGGGCGCGAAGGAAATCCTCGAGAGTATGAACGCCACAAGCGATATGAGCGTTGAGAACCGCGAAAAGCTGCACGAGCTCGACCGCCTCCTTTCCACATTCCGCGCGGCGGCAGTCGGTTCGGAAGATTTTGAGGACGATGCTGCGTCGCAGCCCCACGCCGGGTGATCGGGCGAACCGACGGGTATCGCGCTCGAGCGCGGCGACGCCACAGCCCCGTTCGGGCCGGCGGCCGCCTGAGCCGGCTATAACAGCGAAAGCAGCGCGAAGCTTCCCACACCGACTACGACCGTTAATCCGACACTCTTCGTACTTCCTCCCACCACAAGCGCAAGGAATCCGGCAGCTATGCGCGGGGCCGAAAAAGCGAGCCCGGCGGTTTCGCCGGCAAGCAACAGCTGGTCGGCAAGCAGGGCCGCGATGACCGCAACCGGCACATAGTCGAGCCACTGTGCGAGCGGGGCAGGGATTGTGAAACGCCGTGCCAGCACCAGCGGCAATACGCGTGGAACAATCGTAACCGCCATGCTGCCGAGAATAAGGAGCAGGACTTCAGGCCGCACGCTCATGAGCGCTGCTCCCGCCGGGCGTTCGATTCGTACGGCTCGGGGCCTGTCGAAGCGGCTTTCGGCACGAGGAGTCGATCGGCGAGCAGCCCGATGGTGGCGGCCGTCAGCGTTGTTCCGACGAGGTTCATGGGATTCGGTCGCACGGTCTCGAGCGTAACGATGAGTGCCGCGGCGAGTACCGCGACGCCTGCTTTAACCATCGACCTTGGATCTTTCCGTGAGAATTGAAGCACCAGCAGCGCGGCGAACATGGCGGCGAGCGCGAACTCCAGTCCGAGGTTTTCAACAGCCCCCGCGAACGATCCGGCTACGGCGCCTGCGACGGTTCCCGCGACCCACGAAAGGTACGATGCGACATTAAGCGCTATGAGCCACGCCGCCGAGTGAAGCTTGTTACCCATAAGACTTGTCGAGAGAGCGAACGTTTCGTCGGTGAGCTGCGCGCCGATCCAGAATCTGCTCGCCAGCGAATGGTGCCGCACACGAGGGGTGATCGCTGTCGAATAGAGAAGGTGTCTCAGATTGATGAGGAAAACCGTGCCGATGAGCGCCGCTGAGGCGCCGGTGTAGAGTTCGGCGAAGACAAACTGTGCGGAGCCCGCGAACACAAAGAGCGACAGTAAGGCGACCTCGGCCACGCTCATGCCCGCCTCCATCTTTACGACTCCGGCGGCGAACCCTATTCCGAGGTACGCTATGACAACCGGCGATGCCGCGCGAATCCCTGCGCTAATCGCAGCGGATAGGTGATGCGAGGTATTCATGCCGTGATTGTCCGCGTTGCTACCCCGCCGGTAAAGTGGCGATGGCTTGCCTCGAGCCATGTTTCGAGATCGTACGGGGTCCAGGTTCGGTCCTGGAGTTCATCCGAAGGGCTCATTCGATTCATAGGAGACCGGTCTATCTTCGGAAGTGTAGCTGTCGTAGGCGCCGGCTCCAACACCCGCGATTATCGCCGCGCCGAGCGCAGCTTCTTCCGTATAGGCGGGAGAACGCAGGGGAAGAGTGAACTCCTGCTCGATGATTTTTCGCAGCAGCGGATTTCTTCGAAGGGCGTTTCCTACTCCGATGATCTTGCGGCTGTTCTCCCGCAAGTTCGCCGGCAAGTCGTTAAAATAAGTCTTGATCTCCGCTACGATACCTCGAAGAAATCCCTCGACGAGGTAGTCGTGAGTGAAATTGGCCCGGGAGATCCGCCGGATGGCACCTCTTGCCGAAGGATCAAGCCGGGTCCCGAGGAACTGCGTTGAAACATCGAGCTTAAGAGAGTCTTCGAGTTCCTCGTAGGGAATTGCGTTCATCTGTTCGAGGAGACTGCCGGGATCTTCGCCTGCGTACTTGCGACAGATCTCTCTAAAAAGTGTTTCGAGGAGCCGATACGAGCTCCCGCCCGTTATCGAGGCGCCGGCGAGGAGGAACGCACCGCCTGGAAACGGTCGGATCTCCAGCTGCCCTTCCCACCCATAGTGTTTGCTTCCGATACTGCCCGTGGTCTCGCCTGAATCGGGGAGCGTGGGCGAGAAGACACTGAGCTGTGCGGAAGTGCCGATACTTACCAGTGGTTCTCCCGTCGGTTTCTGAACGGATCCTACATACCCTGCCTGGTTGTCGCCGACCGCCGCGAATACCTCGATTCCCTCGCGTGTCGTGCCGAGAACGGTTCCTGCCTGAACGATTTCCGGAACGAGTGTCCGCGCTATATTCAGTGTTTCAAGCGCATCCACATCGAAACACTTGTCCTTCAGGTTGTAGAGTCCAAGCGAGTGTGCGTCGGATGTCTCGAGCTTCGGCGCGCGGGTTTCCGAAAGCCGCATGGATATGTACCCGAGAATCGAGGTTATTCCCTCCGCGTCGGCCGGGACCCTTTCTTCGCTCTGATTAATGAGGTGCGTAAGAAACCCGTATCCGGGAGGGATCAAGTATCCGGATATCTTACTCGCCCAATCGCTCCAGCTTTCACCGTGCTCGCCCGTGCCGGCCGGCAGGGGACGAGTGCCCCGCGTGTCCTGCCAGGTGTACAGCGGGGAGACATGGTGACCGTCGGCGTCTATGTACAGGATCCCGTGAACCTGGCCGGTCACCGAGATTGCCCGAACCTCCTGTTTCGTCCTTCCGAGAAGGGTCGCCTTTATAGATTCTATCGCATCGAGGATCTTCTGCGGATCCTGAATATCGAGCTCGGAGTTGTCGGCCGCAAGCGCAGCTCCGTGCTCCACCGAAACTATTTCCTCAACCCGCCCGCCGGCTGCGTTAAGCAGAACCCCTGAAACCGACGTTGTTCCCGCATCTATTCCGATAAAATTCACTGCCGGCCTCCGCGGTGTGGGCCTGGTGTCCTGATTCCGCAGGAAGGTTCACGCGTGCCCGCATGGTGCGAGTGCTATTGTAAAGCCAAATGTAGTATTTCTGCAAAGAAAAGGTTTGACAAAGTATTATGCGTTTTTACTTGCCAGACCAGAGCAGGTGTCACCGCGTACTTGAGATGCTGGATCTTACTGATCTTGTATAAGTCCGTGTCTCCGAGCGCCGTCTTTTAGAAAGCTCATTCCTTCTGTCGCGAGCGTGTCGGGACTCGCATTGGTCGGCCGCCAGAGGCAGGTGGCTGCCTGAAGCTTCGGGTTTACGGCGGCAAAGGATTCGAGCGCGAGCTTGCCATCGAACTTGATCTCCGACAATGCTCTCCAAATTTCATCCCACCATACGGTTCCGCTTCCAACGAGTCCGCGGTGACTCTCGCTCATATGAATGTAGTCGAGAACATCGGCGCTGTTCTTTATGGGAGTGTAGAAGCCTTCTTCCTCTATGTTCATATGGTATGTGTCGGCGTGAAGTTTAAGATTGTTCTTTCCGGTTTTGAGAATTGCGTTGCGAGTATCTTCGAGCGCGTTAAACATGTACGTCTCGTAACGGTTGCACGCCTCGAGGGCAAGAGTAATTCCACGATCCGCGGCTTCATCAGCGATTTCCGCCAAGCCGGAAACTGCGTTATCGAGCTCGGATTCGGTAGGAGGCGCGCCGGTAAGCTTACCGAGTGCATAGCCTGTGCATCCACCAAGGTAATCGGAGCCGGTCTCCGCTACCTTGTCGAGGACCTTCAGCAAGTATGCCTTCGCCTTGTCGGGGGTTTCGGGCATATGCGCGTTTCGCGGTAACACCGTGGAGCAGGTGGCTGCGAGCCCCTCGGATTCCAGGGCCTTACGGTGCGATGCGGCTTCGAAAGAATCGGGATCGAGAATCGGAATTTCAATGAAGTCCATGCCGGCCTTCGCTGCCGAGGCGATTGTTCTGTTCCCGCTTTCGGTTGTCCAGTCACCAATCCACACGAATGCGTGGGCTCCGAATTGAATCATAGTCCTTTCCCCTTTTCAGCCCTGCAATATGGTCACGCTGCTTCTGGACGAGGATCTGCGTTCCATAAGCGCCGAATGCGCCGAGATCGTGAAAGGCTCCGCGTCGGGATTTCTCAGGCGAGACATCATGGCAAGTACCGCGAGTCTTCCGATGGTTTCGCACGGCTGCTGGATCGTTGTCAGCGGAACCCGTGCATATTTCGAATACTTTACATCGTCTACGCCGGTCAAGCGAATATCCTCGGGCACGCGCACTCCGAGTTCTTCGAGGGAATGGAGCAGGGTGAAAGCGGTCGCATCGTTCGCGCAGACGATATCGGTTGCGCCGCTATCGAGCAGCGCCCGCACCGACTCGGTCTCCCCCGGTTCGAGCTCGTGAATCCACGAGTCGGAGGGCACGATCCCTGCGTCGAAGAGAGCACTCCTGTAACCGCGAATGCGGGCGAAAATTGTCTGAGCTGAGTTATGCCTGTACAGGTAGTCGACGCGTCTCGCCCCCTGATCTAAGAAGTGTCGGGTAAGGCGGTAGCCGGCGTGTACGTTATCGATGCCGACGAGGTCAAACCGGCTGCGTTCCGGGAACGGCAGATAATCCGCGTCGAGCATGACCACAGGCACGTTCGCTTCCTCGAGCGTCTCCGCGATGCGCTGGTTTGCCTCCCGGTGGCCTTCGACGAGCTCGAGAGGTACAAAAAATACGCCGGATACATTCGCTTCGATATAGCGGCGGCACGTATCCTCCGCAGCCTCGATGACGGACACGTCACCATGCGCGGCCGAGTCGCCCCAGAGGATGTGAAACTTGTTGGCGCGCGACTGCTGGGCGATACTCGCGCAAATAGGCTCGAAGATCTCGGTAACTCCGAGCTTGGGTATAAGTAACCCGAAATACATGTGCGATGTCTCGAGACGTTGCTCGGGAACCGTGCTGACGTAACTGCCCGAACCGCTTCGTCGGTGAACAAGGCCTTCACTCTGGAGCATGTTGAGCGCGCGGGTGACTGTTGGCCGGGATACCGAGTATCGCCTACACAACTCGTATTCGGTGGGAAGCTGGTCTCCGGGAGCGAATTGCTTACCGACGATTCCCGCGCGAATTTCTTCGTATATGTGGTTATACTTGCTACTCTTACGTGCACCCATCTACAGCGCTACTTTACCGTACTTTGGCTGTGAGCGAAAGTTCAAGTTCAAATGCTATCTGAAATGTCCTTACAGATTGTGACAGTCCCCGCGTGCGCGTCGCGTACGAAGCCCGGGGATCGCGGCAGCGCCCAAGGCGGTCGGATGTCGGCTGCAGAAATCCGTTGCGTATCGGCAAATCACTCGCGCGCGTGCGCGTCGCGTGCTCGTCGTTGGTACGCGCGATACGCGCGCTCTGCTATCCGTGACTCTTCGCGTAGGCGGTTGCTACTTCGGCTGCGACGCGTGCATTGTTGT
>JBKGYS010000003.1:0-48898 GCA_046545955.1 Spirochaetales bacterium
GAGCGCATAGTGCTGCAGCACGCGGTTTCGTTGCATCTGTCTCATAGAGTTCTGATATTCGGAAATAAGACGGTCATCTTTTAAACCCGCGTACCGCACTTGGACAAATCACTGTTCGCGCTTATCTTGCAACGACAACTGTTCAGCAGGAAGTTTCTGCGGTGATATCCACGCCAGACCCTTACGCGAACCTCGCTTCGCACGTTCCGATTCGCGCACCGCGACCGTGCATGGCATGGCCTCCAAAGGCGTTTTTATGAGCGCAGAGCGCGCGATTTATGCGTTCCTGTTATCCACGGTCGCACCGCGAATGCATTTCGGCTTCTTACACCCCATAGGTTCTTACATCCCATAGGTTCTTACACCCCGTAAGAGCGACGTTCAGGATATCGCCTCGGCGTTTTCCTTTTCCGCTTCATAGTTCTGCGAGCGTTCATCCGGGACTCGCGCTGCGAGCGCCCGGCGTGCGACGATTGTAATGCGCACCGTTGCGATGAGCGTAGCGATGAGCCCCACAATATACATGATCCACTCGCCGGTTGTCGTTGTCTGCTGCGCTGCCCCGAGTTCGGCGAAGCGCTGTACGAGCGATCCGATATAGGCGTACAAAAGAATCCCGGGGAGCATTCCGATCCAGGATGCAAGAACGTACGCGCCGAGCCGTACCTTTGTCAGTCCGTAGATGTAGTTGGAGAGGTTGTACGGTACCAACGGTGAGAGACGAAGCAGCAATACGATGCGACCGCCTTCCCGCTCTACCGCTTCATCGACCGCTTTCAGTTTCGGACTCGCGCTCACTCTTTTTTCGACCCAGCCCCGCATAAGCGTACGGCCGAGCAGGAATGCGAACGTAGCGCCGATCGTCGCACCCACCGATGTGTAGATCGCACCGGGCACCACGCCGAATACTGCTCCGGCGCCGAATGTCAGGATCGACCCCGGAATAAGCAGGACCGTGATCGCCACGTACAGGATAGCGAACAACACGGGCCCCCAGAAGCCGAGCCCCTCGACCCATCTCAACGCCTGCTGTAGATAGGCCGGAACCTCTAAAACGTAGCCGACTGAAAGCAAGGCGGCTAGTACCGCGACCGCTACGATAACCCGCACCGTATCGCGACCTCGCGTACTGTCTCTTTCGGATGCTTGATTTTCAAGACCTGCCATGAACGTACTCCTATGTAGTATTCCCGCTATCCCTATTGCTGCACCGGCCCTGTTCCCCGGTAGCGGAACAGGGCTCGAAGTATTGACCGCGTTCTCCTGTTAAACAGTTTCGGAGCGAGCTCGTTGGAGACGGCCCGCCCATAGACTTCACCCATCGTAGGATACGGAGTAAGCGCTTTACGAAACTGCCCGAGCTTCCATTTTCCATTGACCGCGTGAAGCGCCGGACCGATAAGCTCGCCCGCTGCCTTCGAAGCAATCTGGGTCCCTATCACCCGGTCCTTCGCATCGAGTACGATTTTCAGGAGTCCGTCTGCGCTCTCCTCTGCGTGAGCCCGGTCGACCGCCGCAAACGACTGGGTTACCACCCGGTGCGTTATTCCCGCTTCGAGCGCCGAGGCTTCACTATAGCCGACATTGGCGAGCTCGGGGTCGGTATAACTCACCCAGGGCACCTTGGTGTAATCGACACGGCCGCCGGCGTGGAGCGCCACGCGGCGAACGACCGCGCTCGCCTCCATACCCGCGACATGGGTAAACGGAAATTTTCCGTTCGCGTCTCCGATCGCGTAAATGTGAGGCACCGAGCTCTGTAGCTTGTCGTTTACCGCTATGGCGCCGCGCTCTGTGGCTACACCGGCTGCTTCGAGATTAAGGGTATCCACGTTAGCCTTTCGTCCCGCGGCGACGAGAAGCTGCTCGGCCTCGAGTACCGTTTCGCCGTCGGAGGTCTCGACGTGAAGCACCTTAACCCCGCCGCGCGACTCGACCTTGGTGAGCTTGCTGCCGGTCAGCAGATGAATGCCTTCCCGCTCGATGCGCTCGGCGACAATCGCCGCTGCATCCTCGTCGTCGCGCGGCAGTATTCTCGGCGCCATTTCTATGATACTCACCTTGCTTCCGAGCCGGCGGTAAGCCTGACCAAGCTCCACTCCTATCGGGCCCCCGCCCATGATCGCGAGGGATTTCGGAAGGTTTTCCATGCTGAACATGTCACGGTTGGTAAGATATCCACTTTCGGCAAGACCGGGAATCGGCGGAATCGCCGCGCGGCTTCCGGTTGCCACGACAATGTTCCTGGCGCTGAGGCGGATACTATCGACCTCCACTTCATTCGAAGACCGGAATTGCGCCTGCCCGAGAAACACCTCGACGCCGAGCGAGCGGAAGCGCTCGGGTGAATCGTGGTGCGCGATTTTCGATACAACACCGGCGATGTGGCGATTGACGGCGGCCATATCCGGCTCGGGAGCCCGAACCGCGCGGTCGACGAAGCGACTAACGTCGTGCACGCTTCTGAACTGTGAAGCTACGTGCAGAATCGTCTTACTCGGAACACACCCGAAGTGCAGGCAGTCGCCGCCCATGTGCTCGCGCTCGATTACGGCTGTTTTCATGCCAAGCTGCCCGCAGCCGGAGGCAACCGTCAAGCCGGCAGCCCCGCCGCCGATTACTATGATATCGTGTGTGTACACCGCGCCATCTCCTTTTCGTGTATTTGCAACTATACGTTAATTGCTGCGACGCTCCAAGATGCATCTCGCCATAAGTTAAGGAAAGAACACGGCGTATAGCGATAGTATCCACCCCGCGCGCGCCGAAGCGGCCGAACGATACCGGGCTGGTCACCGGCATTGTGATCAAAGCGCTTCGGCCGGAAGCGCGCGAAGCGCAAGCGCAAGCGCACTGTCAAACCATCAACATCAGTTTCATACTGATACGCGGGCAAAGTCGAACGCAGGCCGAAACGAAATCCGGAACTCGAGACGTCCGCGTACTGCGGTTATGGTGCGAGTGAGCCTGTTCGCCTCGCCAAGCGCCCCGCGGTGTCTACCGTGGGAGCGATCAGGAACCGTCTGCCCGCCCTATGTTTATCTCCGAGAGGTAGTCTTCACGGAAGGCTTTCGCGCCCTCGAAATCCTCCGGAGCAGCGGTATCGTTCATCGCTTTCACGCGCACGGCCGTTCCGTAGACGAAAAGCTCGGCCGCCTGCTGGGTTACTGCGCTCGTCGAAAACCGCACATTTACAATCGCGTTTGCTCCGAGGTACTCAGCCTGGTCGAGCATACGACGTACCGCCTCGTGGCGAGCCTCGTTTATGAGCTGCGTGTACGCGCGTATTTCGCCTCCGGCGATGTTCTTGAACGCCGCGGCGATGTCCCTGCCGATGTGCTTTGCGCGCACGGTGTTTCCCTGCACGATCCCGTACACGACCTCAATTTCGTAACCGGTAATCGACTCGGTATTTACTACAAGCATATTTCCAGCTCCTTTTTCCGCGCGGAGGCGCCTCGCTCGGGTCGCCGAACGCCGCGAAACCCCTTCCGCGCGCGGAGGCGCCTCGCTCGGGTCGCCGAACGCCGCGAAACCCCGCGCATTTTCGACCGGACCCGGATCGCGGCCGGCTCGGTCGCAGTTGAGTGCAAGGATAGCTCACACGATGTTACTTCACCAGTCACGAATCCCGGCGGGTCACCGGGCAGATCGCTTGAAATCGCCCATACTTCCGCGATAAACTCATGTCTGTAGATGAGCATTACCAACCCTGATATTGCAACTGCACTCGAGGCGCTGCGGAAAACACTCACATGGTTCAGATCCAATCCCGATCTTCGACGGTATTGCGCGATAAGCTCAATGGACGAGCAGAAGTTGCGGCTTATCGACCGTCTTCTCTCCGAAGGCCTCGGGCACGGTATGGACAGCGTGGATGAGGATGAAATACGGGCGATCATCGAGGCGGCGCTCGCGCTCGAACGAACAGTGAACTCTGAGATCCTTCCGGTTATCCACATGCGCATTTCGCAGCGGGGGCCGGCTCGCAGTAAGGAGTCGGTCACCCGGCTTCGTATGACCCTCGACTCAATTGAGCCGAATACCACCCGGCTCGTTCAGGAGGTCTGCGCGTTGCGGGTAGCCGCATTGTCGTCGACTACCGCCGCGTAGACGGTTTCAAACTGCGCTATATTCGCGATAGGCTAAAGGTCGATGCTTTTCCGCAGCACGATCGGCGTTCTCATTCTACTCTCAGCGGCGATACCGTCGTTTACCGGCGAACCCCCGAACGGGCTCACCGTATCCGCGGTACAGTTCGAGATGGACGAGCACACGGCGGTAGATCGCCAGGCCCTCGAGGATGAAATCGCCTCTGCTGTCGAAACCGCAGCCGAGGACAATGCCGACCTTGTCGTATTTCCCGAGTACATTAACGTCTTTGCCGCGCTTTCGGATGACGAGCAGCTCATCGAGGCGTTCGCCGGGATGGATTTCTCCGCGGAAAACCTGCAGGCCGACGGTCGAGGGCGAGCCGCCGACGGCGGCGAGTCCGGTAGCGGGGGAGGCTCCGGCGACAACCTTGTACGCGCGCTGCTCGCGAGCGTATACCGGCACACCGGTCACCGGTCTCTGCGCTCGCTTTTCGCAGCTCGCGCCGAGGGCGTATCGCGCTGGATGGACGAAGCCTACGGTGAGGCGGCCGAACGGCACGATCTTCACATCGTAGCGGGGACCTACTTCGCCTTCGAGGAGAACGGTAGTCGCGCGAGGCTTACCAACCGCGCCGTTGTGTACGCCCCGGACGGGACGCGCAGCTACGAACAGGACAAGGTGTATCTCACGGCGTTCGAACGGGATCTTCTGAACCTCGACGCGGCCGAAGTGGAGGACGCCTCCGGTTTCGCGGTCGACGGCTGGTCGGTGGCGCTCACGATCTGCCGCGACACATACTTCGATCCGTGGAACGATCACCACGCCGACCGCGATCTCTGGATCGATCTTCGCGGTGAGGGAACCGAATACACGGCCGACGTCCGACGCCGGCTCGAGGACGCGGTTCCCGAGCGGATTTCCGAGACTGATGTTCCCTACGGCCTTACCGTCTTCCTCGCGGGCGAGTTCCATGGGCTGTACTGGGAGGGGCGCAGCGCCTTCGTCGAGGAGTCCGACGACTCGGTGCAGCCGATTTCTCAGGCGGATGCGAGCGCCGAACACGATATTATTTCTACGACACTCGGTCGCTAGATAGATATCGGGCTTTCGCAGTATCCTGCTGCGTAGAGCGAATGCACATTGCAGAGGCGAGACCCAGGTACTGAGAGCGGGATCGGCGAAGGGAACACTCGGCGTTTCTGAAGGAGATATCGGAACGTTCGAAACCGCTCCGTGTCACGCACAACGAATGTATCTCCGCGATCGTCACCCTGCTCGAAGCGCGTTGAAATCGAGCACGTCCCCGCGGTGAACGGTGGAAATACCAGCTGGTCTCTGTTGACCGGCCGAGAGTGAGAGCGTAACATTTACAATGTTGTGCCGAAAGGGAACGAAGACAACGTTATCAGAGGCATCACGCTTGCGCCGGGAAACGCGGTCGGTCCGCTCCTGCAGTTCGACGTGGACCCGCATCGCCATGAACCGGACACCGTCCCCGAGGATGCATCGATCACCGCCGCGGTGGAACGACTCGAGCGAGCCCTCGCGCGTACGCGCGATCAGCTCAACGAGCTCATCGGAAGCAGCTGTAACCGCTTCAGCGATATAGTCGAGCTTGTTTTTCGCGCCCACCTTCTCATGCTCGACGACGAGGACTTCTCCGGCGAAATCCAGCGACTCGTTTCCGAGGGCATGGCGCCCGAGCGCGCGGTGACCAACACGATTAAAGCGCTCGTCGAGGTGTTCTCCGAGCACGACAACCAACGTACGGTGGAAAAGTCCGAAGACGTCCGCGATCTCGGATACCGATTACTTGCGAATCTACCGCACGAACCGCCGGGACGCGCGTTCGTCTCCGGGCGTATTGTGATACTGACGGATGTGTTCCCCTCGGAGCTGCTTCGACTTGCCATAGACGGAGCGGCGGGGATCGTTCTCGTAAACATTCCCTTAACCGCGCATCTGTCGATTCTCGCTCGATCGCTTGGGATTCCGGTCATCACAACCTGCACACGCGAGGTCCTCAGTATTCCCAACGACACAAAGGTGAATCTCGACGGCGACCATGCCAGACTCTTTCCGCTCGATGCCGACGGCGAGGATACGTCCGCTGCCGGCTCGAGCGCCGCACCGAGTATTCGACAGCCGTTCGACCGACGCTTTGAACACGAAACGAAACCGCGTGGAATACACCTGCACGCGAGCGTAAATATCCTCGCGGATGCGTACGCCGCGCGCGGTATCGCCGAGGGCATCGGGCTTTACAGAAGCGAGTTTCCCTTCATAATTCGACAGGGGCCGGTAGACGAGGAAACTCAGACTCGCATGTACCGCCACATTGTCGGACTGTTTCCCGAGAGTCAGGTCACGCTTCGGACCGCCGATATTGGTGGGGACAAGCTGCTCGCCGGCGCCACGCCCGAGGATAACCCGTTCCTCGGCGTGCGTGGCATCCGCTATTCACTGTCGAACCGACCTATGTTTCGCACCCAGTTGCGGGCAATGCTTCGCGCGGCGCCTGATACCCAGCTTCGCATTATGCTTCCCATGGTCTCGACCGTGGAGGAAGTCCGTGCGGCGCGAGAGGAGCTCGACAGCTGCATTGCTGAGCTCGAAAGCGAGGGCGTCCCGCACAACGAATCGCCCCGGCTCGGTGCGATGATCGAAATTCCATCGGCTGCGATCGCTACCGAGGAAATAGCTGCCGAAACCGACTTTGTCTCGATCGGAATGAACGACCTTGTCATGTATATGCTCGCGGTAGACCGTACGAATGAATCGCTTACCGATCTCTACCGTACGCGTCATCCGGTAATCGCGCGAACGGTCAGACGGATCGTAGTCGGCGCACAAAAGGCCGCGGTTCCCGTGTCGGTGTGCGGAGAGGCCGCATCCGATCCGCTCCTGCTTCCCTTCTATCGCGGTATCGGAGTGACCGCGGTGAGCGTTTCCCCGCAGCACCTTGCCGCCACAGCGTCGCTTATCGACCGGCTCGAGGAGTCGTGGTGTCGGGGTATCGCCGAGAATATGGCCCAAACGAGCACCATGGAAGAGATGGACGAGCTGCTCGGCGAGGTGGCGACAACACTCGATGTGGCTGGTGTTTCAAAGCCAAATCGACTACGCTCCCAACCATGATCGAAAAGACGGTTGCCCTTCACCTTTTCGGGGGGTTTTCGGTAAAGCGCTGGAACGATCTGGTCCGGCCCATGGAGCTCAACGAAATGGACCGGCGGTCGTTTGCGATGATGCTCGCCTGGTTTCTCGGGAAACTCGAGGAACAGGACGGCCGCGAGGTCGACTGGGATACGATCATTTTCACCGGTATCTTCGACCTGCTGCGCAAAATTGCCCTTTCGGACATAAAAGAAACCGTCCACCGACGCATCCGTGTCGAGCACCCGGATGAATATCACCGACTCAATCAATGGGTCGCCGACTCGGTAGCGCCAATGCTTGCGCCCTACGGACTCGAGTCGCGCTTTCGCGAATACTTTTCCCGTCCGGTGACCGCGTTGCAGCTCGGGCTCGATCCGGAGCTCGGGCTCGACGGGCAGCGCAACGGACGAATGCCCGTAGAACGCGACCAGACGCCCGCCGAGCGCGCGCTCCAGATTCTGGAGGCCGCGCGCAGCTACTCGACCTATCGCGAGTTCCAGATCATAAAGGGAGTGAACTCGCACGATCCGCGGATCCCGACTATCGAGAACCACCTGCGAAAGCGTATGGAACCGTTTCTCGACCTCGCCGGGATGCGCCAGCTTATTCTCGAACTCGACCTGTTCCGCGTCATCAGTGTAACCGACCGGCTTCGCTATCAGACTCGCTGGAGCCGCACACCCCGTATTCCCGAAACCGCGGTGCTCGGGCATTCGCTTATGGTGGCCACGTTCGCGTTGCTTCTTACCGAGCAGCGAGCACCCTGCCATGCCAGGCGGTATAACAACTTTTTTGCGGGCCTCTTTCACGACCTTCCCGAATCGGTCACGCGCGACATTGTCGCGCCGACAAAAACGGCAACCCCGGGTCTACCGGAAATCGTCCGAAAGATCGAAGACGAAACGGTCGCCGAAGAGATATATCCGCATATGACCGAAGAGACCGCGCGTGAGATGCGCTACTTCATCGAGGACGAATTCACGAGTAAAATCAGCACCGCCTCGGGCGTCTCGCCCGTCTCGAGCGAGAAGATCGATGCGCAGTACAACAGCGACGACTACCGACCGCTCGACGGAGGAATCGTTCGTGTTGCCGACGAGTTTGCGGCGTTTCTCGAAGCGCAGCAGTCCATTCAGCTCGGCGTCGCGTCGCAGATTCTCATAGAAGGCGCCACGCGGCTGCACACCAAGTACACGAAGGAAGCGACGGTCTCCGGCGTGCAGACAAGAAAAATGTTCGAGCAGCTACCCTTCTCGCGTTAATCGGGCGTTCGACGGCGACCGCCGACGCATTATTCGGGCGTTTTGCGGTAGCGCCCTGGCCGCGTTAATCGAGCGTTCAGCCGCAGCCTGCGGTCGTTTTCCCCTCCCATGGGTATATTAAGGGCGATGATGCGAAACGCTACTATCCTAACCGTCGTGGGGGCAGTACTTCTTCTCGGGGTATACGCGCCTCCGCTATCGGCTCAAAATAACGATCCACTCCAGCTCGATGCTGACCTCGCAGTAGAAATGGCGCTTCAGCGCAACCTCGGAATTCGAACGCAGGAACTTGAAGTCATGATCGAGGAGCGTAACTATGCCGACCGGTGGAATGTATTTCTGCCGCAGATAAGCGCCCGGGGAACGCTTTCCCGGGCGAACGAGGAGCAGGAGGGACAGGCGGACGTAGAGGACCTCATCGAGGCGGCCCCCGATCCGACGGAGGCCCCGCTCGAACCGGAGGAACCTCCCGAACCGGAGGACCCTCCTCGGTGGAATCTAAGCACCAATCTGGATATCAGCCTCACGTTAACCCGCCAGATGATCGACGGGCTGCGCGCGCGCGCAAGCGCGCTTGAAACCGCCGAAATCAGCCTCCGCGAGGCTCGCCGGGAAACCGAGCGTGAGGTACGCCTGTCCTTCTATGAGCTCCTTCTGCAGCAGGAGCAGATCCGGCTTGCCGAGCGCCGCCTTGCCGAAGCCGAACAGCGCTACGAAGAAGCGCAGGAGGACTACGAGGATGGCGTAATCGACGAGTTTACCCTTTTGTCTACTCAGGTCAATCTCGAAAACCAGCGGCCGGCGCTCAGGCGTCAACGGCAGGGCTACGACGCGGCAATGCGGCAGTTCGCGCTGAGTATCGGCGTTCCGCCGGAAGAAGAGCTCGAGCTCGAAGGGGAAATCGGCGTAGATCCGGTCGATCTACTCGAAGAGAACAGGCTCCGGTCGCTGATAGGGGGCAACGCGGACGTTCGCGAAGCGCGCCGCGGGATCGAACAGACAGAACTTTCGCTGGACTCGACGGTTTCCGGCATGTATCCCACGCTTACCCTTGCGTACAACGTGGATCCGGGTCTTACCGGCGATCCGTTCTCGAGCGATCTGTTTGAATCCGACAACTGGGGCCAGCGAAGCGGAGCATTCAGCATAGCGCTGAATGTACCGATTGACCCGCTTCTTCCGCGTTCATCGACCCGAACCGACATCGCAGAGCAGGAGCGACAGATCGAGCAGGGCGAGATCGCCGTGCAGCAGGCCATCGACGGCGCGCAAAGCAGCCTTGTTTCGCTTGTCGATACGCTCGAGATAACCCTCGATTCGATGGAGTCGGTCGGTCTCAACGTCGAGCTTGCCGAGCGGGCGCTCGAGCTCGCCGAGGAAGGCTACGACAGCGGCTTCCGCGATATTTCGGATGTGCGCGACGCCGAAATCGACCTTATCGACGCACGGCTCGACCTTTTGGAGGAGCAGTTTAACTACCGCGAGGCGCTCGTCGAACTGCAGTTCCTGCTCGACACACCGCTTTCAGAGTTCACGGAGACAGAAGAATGAATCGATTACGACAGCGCACGTTGCGCATTATTTCCATAACGGGCCTCTCCATGCTCGTGGTGCTCGCCTGCACGCCAGGCGAAGAGCCCACGACCGAAAGCGAGGACGAAGAACGCCTCGCCGTCGAGGTCGAAGAGACCGAAGAAAGCACCATCGAGGACACGATTTACCTGACCGGAGAGATCGAACCGACGACGAGCGTAGAGGTTATCTCGGACCAGGCCGGTGAAGTTACCGAGCTGTTTGTCGATATCGGAGACCGGGTCCGCAGGGACGAGGTCATCGCCCGGATCGATCCGTCGCGACCGGGACAGCGGTTCGCGACTGCGTCCGTGCGAGCCCCTGTCGCGGGCACCATTACCTCACTTGCCGTTCGGACCGGATCGAACGTCAGCCAGGGGACCCCGCTCGGTCAGCTGGCATCGACCGACGATCTCGAGATTAACACCTACGTTCCCGAGCGGCGAATAGGCACGCTGAGCCTCGGGCAGGAAGCCAATGTCGAGCTCGATGCGTTCCCCGGGGAACGCTACAGCGCATCCGTCTCGCGGATCGCTCCCGGACTCGATCAGGCAAGCCGGGCGCTCGGCGCGACACTGCGCTTCAACGACGCGGATTCGCGGATTAGACCGGGAATGTTTGCCCGCATCGACCTGATAGTCGATCAGCGTGAGGGCGCTATTACCGTTCCTCAACGGGCGATAGTCCGGCGCGCGGAAGGCGACTTTGTTTACGTGGTCGACGACGATGGCCGCGCCGAGCGCCGTACGGTGACCCTCGGCTTCGAGACGGAAGGCCGGGTAGAAGTCACCGACGGGGTATCGGCCGGCGAAGAGGTGGTCACCCGGGGGCAAAACCTCGTGCAGGACGGGGCGTTGCTCGAAATTGTGGATTTTGACGCGGGACTGGCGGAATAATGCTAACACGGACTATCGTAAACCGACCGACCACGTTTTTTATCGTATTTGCGCTCATAACCGGCTTCGGGCTTTACACCGCGCTCGATCTTCCGCTCGATCTGTTCCCCGAAATCGAGCCGTCGGTCCTTGTTGTCCAGACCGACTACGAGGGGGCGAGCCCCGAAGAGGTGGAACGGACTATCACCCGCCCACTCGAAGGAGCGCTCAGCAATGTCAGCAACCTGAACCAGGTCAGCTCCACATCTTCGCGTGGAAACAGCCAGATTGAGCTCGAGTTCACGTGGGGGACGAATATGGACGCGGCCACCAACGAGGTTCGCGACCGTCTCGACCCGGTCCGGAATGCGCTTCCGGATGATTCGGGCTCGCCGAGTATTTTCCGGTTCGACCCTTCACTTATTCCAATTCTGGACCTTCGGATGGCCGGTGAGAGAACGCCGGAAGAGCTGCGTGAGCTCGCGCAGGACATTGTAGAGCCCGAAATCGAAAAGCTCGATGGTATCGCGCTCACGAGCATTTCGGGAGGCCGCGAGCGGGTCATTCGCACCGACATCGATCGCGAGCGGCTCGACGCGTACGGACTCACCCTGACCAGGGTACGCCAGGCGCTTCAAAGCCAGAACGTGCAGTTTTCCGGGGGTACCATCCAGGAGGGAGAAACCGAGTACACTGTCGAAACGGCCGGACGCTTCACCTCCGTCGACGAGCTGCGGCGAGCGGTTGTAACGCTTGTCTCTGTTGAACGGCAGGACGGCCCGCCGATACAGGTTCCCGTGCGCCTCGGCGACCTCGGCACCGTAGAGGAAGGTTTCCGGCCGCAACAGAGCGCGGTGTACATTAACGGCGAACCGGGCGTCTCGATTTCGGTGCAGAAACAGAGCGACGCGAACTCCGTCGACGCCGCGGACAGCGTAATCAACGGGCTCGACCGAATAAACGATCAGCTTCCTGGCGATGTCAGGCTCGAGGTAATTTCGGACACCACCGAAATTATCCGCAATTCGCTGCGAACCGTCTCCAATCAGGCAATCAGCGGCGGAATTCTCGCGGTCATTGTGCTGTTTTTCTTTCTGCGAAGCTCCAAGGCAACCGCGGTAGTCGCGGTAAGCATTCCTACCTCGATAATTTTCACCATCACGCTCATGTACTTCTTCGGCCTGACGTTGAACATAATGACGCTCGCCGGATTGGCGTTGGGGGTGGGACTGCTTGTCGACAACTCGATCGTTATTCTCGAAAACATTTACCGCTATCGGGAAAAAGGCACGAAGCTTCGGCCGGCCGCCGTTCTCGGTACGCAGGAGATGACTAACGCCATAGTCGCGTCCACCCTTACCACGATAACCGTATTTCTGCCGGTGGCGTTTTTTCGCGACCAGCTCGACTTCATCGGCGAGCTTTTCGCCGGTCTCTCGTTCACCGTCGTTATCTCGCTTTCGGCTTCGCTTCTGGTGGCCATATTTCTTGTGCCGGTTCTGTCGAGCCATTACTTTCCGCTTGTTTCGAGGACCCAGCGCCCGAAACGCGGAGTGTTCGACGCGCTCGATCTCCGGATGGAACGGATGTTTACCGCGCTCGATACCGCCTATAAGCAATCGCTCGCGGCTGTACTGCGACATAAGGCGATCACGGTGATCGTCATAGTGGCGCTGTTTCTCGGAAGTCTCGCGCTGCTTCCTGGAACCGGATTCGAGCTTCTTCCGGACCAGGAACAGGACAACGTCACCGTAGATGTAGAACTGCCGGTCGGAACGCGACTCGAGGTTACCGAGCAGGTACTCGAGGATTTCGAAGCCATAGTACAGCGTGAAATCGAAGGCTACGAAGATATCGTGCTGAACGTGGGCGGTGGGGGTTTCTTCGGTGGGTCGAACTCAAACTCAGGATCTATTCAGATTACCCTGCCGCCGTTCGAAGAGCGAGTGGAAACGGCGACCGAAGTTCAGGAAATACTCAGAGGCTATTTGGGGCGGTTTCCGGGAGCCGAAATTACATTCGGCGGCGGCGGCGGTCCCGGCGGCGGTGGCAACATAGGCGGCGGGGCTCCGATCGATATCCGAATACGTTCGGAAAACCTCGAGCGCAGCCGTGATATCGCCGAGCAGATCCGTTCGCTTATCGCTTCGGAGGTGCCTGACGCGGTGGATCCGGAGCTGAACATCTCCGAAGGGCTCCCGCAGGTCAATGTTAATGTCGACCGCGAACGGGCGTATTCGCTCGGGCTCGATATGGCGTCCATAGGAGAGGAAGTCCGCGCGAATATCGACGGCGTCACCGCCTCCCAGCTCGAGCTCGACGGCACCGAAACCGACATATTCCTTATCCTCGAGGAACAGGACCGGCTCGCCGTGCCGGACCTCAATCGTATCTACGTCGACAACCAGGCGGGTACGCGCATTCCCCTTTCCAACTTCGCTTCGCTCGAGCGGACGACCGGCCCGGTCAGCATCCGCAGAACGAACCAGGCACGCGAAATTCAGCTCACCGCCGGTCTCGCCGACGGGGCCACGGCGGCGCAGGTCGAACCGCAGATACGCGAACTCGTAGACGAGCGGATACCACCGGAGGACGGTGTTACGATAGACTTCAGCGGCGAGCTCGAGGACATTATCGACTACGGGACTACGTTTATCGGGATCATTATTGTTGCGTTGCTTCTCGTATACGGTGTTATGGCGGCTCAGTTCGAGTCGTTCCGCGATCCGTTCATTATCTTTCTTTCGATTCCGCTGACGCTTATAGGGGTCATCGGTATCCACGACTGGGCTGGGGTGAACTTGAGTATTTTCACCGCGGTAGGCCTTGTCATGCTCGTAGGCATTGTAGTGAACAACGGAATCGTCCTCGTAGACTACATAAATCTGCTGCGGGCACGAGGCGAACCTCTTGTTCGCGCGTGTGTGGACGCGGGCGGGAACCGATTGCGTCCGATACTTATGACTACGCTTACAACCGTGCTCGGGCTCGTTCCGATTGCCTTTCTAAGCGGCGAAGGATCCGAGCTCATTCAGCCGATCGCGCTTACCGTCATCGGCGGCTTGAGTGTGAGTACGCTTTTGACCCTCTTCTTCGTACCGACGCTTTACGCTGCCTTTAACGCCGGTGACGACAAGCGAAAGCGCAGGCGCGAGCAGAAACTCGAGCGGCAGTTCGAGTCGCACGAGTTCGACGCATCCATTGTGGACAATTCGGAGGATCAGTCTTGACACGTACCGAAATTATCACGAATCGCGCGATAGAAGAGGATTTGATGGAAGCGCTTACCGCGACCGGCGTGGCGGGCTATCACACCCGCATTCCGGGCGTGCATGGTATCGGAAACAGCGGCGAGCGCAGGGGCGACCATGTGTGGCCCGAGGAAAATGTTCTATTTCTCTTCTACAGCGAAAAAGCTACGGCCGAACAGATCATCTCGGCGGTCAGGAAGGTGAAAGGGCGATTCCCCAACGAGGGGATCCGCCTCTTTCAATTCGAGGCGGAGGTAACGGAAGTCTGACGTGTTCGCGGCGACTTATGTGCCTCCGGTCTCGTCGTCCGACTCGTGCTCGGTTTCGTCGTCGGAGTCGTCCTCTTCTTCAACAAACCGTTGATCTACTGGACCACCGGGATTCAGGTATTCCAGATACGAGGTATCCTCGGTGTTGCCTTCGCCTTCCTCCGATGATTTATTCTGGCGACGTGCCATTTTGTCTTCGCGCTTTCGCTTCTTCTGGAGCTCGCGACGTCGTTTATCACCCTTGAATGAGCGTTTGGGCACGATGCACCTCCTTTTATAGACACGGGACACGGCACTACCGTTGGGGCCGAAGTTCCGATTTTGCAGTTACAAGATGTACGGTAAGACGGCTACCGGCCGGACTGATTTCCTAGTACGAAAACCGATACGGCAGCCTCCAAAAAAGGAATGACGATTTCGGCAGACGACCTCCGAAGACGACTATTCGCGGTAATGTACCGGTCAATCGTCTGTCGGTCGGCCGAATACCGTTCGATTGTTGCTGTCCGCGTGCGTCCGGTTATCGGACGCGGACAAACCTGCTCTTAGAAACGGTCGCGGAATCCACCGTCTCGACCGCCGCCGCCACGGCCGCCACGGCCGCCACCGCGATTATCTTCGCGCGGACGAGCCTCATTGACTTTCAACGCACGGCCTTCGAAATCCGCACCGTTCAACGCTTCTTCGGCCGACTTGGCGCCGCCCTCATCGGTCATTTCAACGAACCCGAACCCGCGGGACCGACCCGTATCACGATCGCTGATAATCGAAACCGACGAAACATCGCCGTACTGAGCAAACAGGGATCTGAGATCCTCTTCCTGAGTTCGGTAATTGAGATTACCTACATAAAGCTTGGTTGCCATTATAGCATCCTTTCTCTCGACTGTTTTCGCACCTGACTTTCTAACGTACTAACCGCGAAAGTGTGATCCGTCTGATATTTGGCAAATGCTGAATAAACGAACTGGATAGGACACTCACGCCGAGTTCTACACCGGAAATCTCCAAGGAAAACAGTCAAGGGGCACCCGGGAAAGGCAGAACGCGAACAATCACTAATCTAAGCAAAGCCCTACGGCTTCATATCAAGGTCGATTATGGCACTATTGGAGGCGCGTGACAAGTCGGATTTTGCAAGTTTCCTGACGATCGCGTGACATATCTCGGCTGTTTGGCCTAAACTTCGCCGGTGATGCGATACCACCTCGCAGGCGGTAGACGATCGATCAACCCGCTCGGCTTAACCGTGGAATCCGCCATCTCGCGACGCGCCGCGGCCTTCAGGCCGGCTGTTCTTGTGTTATCGATTGTGTTTCTCGCACTGCTGTCGTGCGAAGACACGCCTCAGCTTCGCGACGGTAGGTATCTTGCAATCTCCGATATCGATCGCGGCGACGGATGGATCGCGTGGTTCTTTGTAGAGGTCGATGCCGGATCGGTCAGCTCGGCGCGTTTCGATTACGTCCATCGCGACGACGGGCGCATCTACAGCGAGACGAATCGGACAATAAACGGCGAAGCTGCCGACGCGCTGTTCGGCGATTACGAGCACGCCTTCGCCTCGAAGCCGGGGCCGGACCCCGGTATTGACCGGGGTCCCTCGTCGGTTTCACGCCACTTTTCCGCGCTTGCCATAGGGATCGTCGAAACATCTACCAGAGGGCAAACCGAACCCGTTCTCGTGAGCGCGCCCGGCGACGGCGAAGCGATTGACGCCGAGAAAGTCCTATCCGACCTTCCGATTACAGTTCCCACAGCGGATTGAGTCCCCGCTCGATGCTGCGCGCACTCACGACAAACGGCGCGCCCAATTCGCGCTCGACCGGGCGAACAATGCGATAGTCGTCGCCGTCGGGCACAAGCCAGACCTGGGAAACGCTGCCATCGCGGAGGGTATATCGCACGTGAATGCTCGCACGCTCCACCGAGAGGCCTTCTCCTGGCTTCTGCTGCGTTTCACCTTCCGCGCGAACTCCTATTAACCGGGTGAACGCCTCGATAAAATCGCCGCGTGACACGCTTCGCGGCTCGTTTTCCTCCGCGTTGGTCTGCTCTTTGTCCCCGACGACAGCGGTCCCGGTCTCGGTAGCAGCGTCTGAATACTCGCTACCGCGCTCATCTTCAATACGAAAGGTCTGCCGGTCGTCGTCGGCTGTAATGCGGCGACGACCGTCGGCACTGGTAACCGTCAGTGTATCCACCGAGTCGACGGCAACGACAAGCGCGAATTTGTCTGCAAGACGAAAGCCGTCGAACTCGTCTAACTGCCCTCTGTGTCGAAGCGTGAACACTGGTGCGTATCCTTCAACGCGAGCATAGCGCCGCGAAGGCTCGCCCTCGGGATTGTCGCCGAGGAACAGCGTGACCGCGTCGCCGCCCACCGCTGCCATATCCGCCTCCGTCTGCCCGTCGAGTTCTATGCGAAGTCTCTGTGCCTCGCCGGTCTCCAGTCCGTAGCGACTCAGATCGCCCGGCGCATCGGAGACGAAACGCTCGACGCGAAACGCAGGAAGCGCATCGAGCATATCTCCGAGCGCCCCGGTGTCGAGGCCGTAGCCGGCCGGATACGGACGCGTAAGAACAAGCTCGGGGTCACGGTAGTCGGCAACAAGGCGGCGATCGTCGGCGCGCGCCCGCGATTCTATACGCCAGTAGGGCGGCTCGTCGCCACGGGCGAACTCCAGAAGTTCCGTTTTGCCGGGGTCGAAGCTGAAAAGTCTCCGCTCGCGCAGATCCGAAGCGGTCGTGCGAAGATGATCGACGGCGGACTCGCCGACGATCGCGACCACCCTTCTCCCGCCGGCTTCGAGGAGAACGTAGCGTCCGCCGCCGGGCGCCTCGCGGCCGACCACAAGCCTCTCGCTTGTGCCCTGCTCGCCACGAACGAGAATTGTCCGGTCGGGGGTCTCGAAGCCGAACTCCGCCGACTCACGGGCTTCGCCCTCGGGCCGGTTCGCCGTTTCGGAGATCTCGCGCTCGGATATCACCCGCCGGGGACGGACGGCGAGCACGCGGGAAACGAGGCGGTCGCGTCGGGACGTATCCAGCGGCCAGTCGTGCTCGTATCCACGCGTTATTCGCCAACCCGCCTCGCCGTCGGGTGCGCGGGCGAATACGAGTTCCTGCGAATCGCCGTTCTGCGAAGCGGGAAGCGTTGAGATAAGCGACTGCACGTCTTCTTCGGTCAGGGTAAAGAGGCGCCCGCGTCCCGACGACCGGCGAGCCCCTTCGGCCGAATCGGAGTCAGGCGAATCCTGTGCGGACCGTTCCAGAAAGAGAAGAGCGAAGATGCCTGCAATAATGAGAATGGCGATCGAGCTTAGTTTCGCACGTCTTGATAGCTGCATACGGTTCCTTCGCTGTGTGGCCGAAGCTGCGGCGCAGGGCGGCTGCCGCCGACGCAGCCGTCCCCGCAAGGGCTCGGAACGCGCCTACAAGTGCCGTCGCCTGAGCCAAACGACAATACCGCCTGTAAGCACCACCCCGGGAAGCAACCCCAGGGCTACCGCCGAGAGCACGTACACCTCGGCGCCGGAAAGGTTCATCGGCGTTCGTCCGAGACGCCGGGAAGGGACATTCACCGAAACTTCATCTCCACGCAGCCACCCCGCCGCGTTCAGGACAAAATCCCGATTGGCGTTCACCGTTCCCAGCTGCGGATGTGACCCAAGAAAGCGAACCGAAGATACCGAAAGCATCCGGCCCCCGCTCTGTCTGTCGGTCACCGCCGCGGCGAGCGTGAACGGCCCGGACTCGTCGCTCTCGCGGCGCGTCGCGCTCGAGTCGGTAAGGTCACTGCGAAGCCAAGCCTCCTCGCTCGTCCGAACGATCGGTTCCACGGTCACATCCCGCGGCACGACCGAGCGCTCGCGGAAGCCCATAGTCGTAGCAATAACAAGGGGTGTGTCCTGCTCGCGCAGCGGCTCTACGCTCGGGTGCGAGAGGAGCTCGGGGACAAGGTCGAACTCCCTCGTGCGACGCCGAGAATCATCGCCTTCGAAAATAATGCCGTGTCTGCGGTCGAGACCCCACCGCGCGAGTAGCTCGTCGAGATTCGGCGTGTCTCCCGCCGCCGCATCTGAGAGCAGAAGCACTGCCCCGCCCGAGCGCAGATACTCGTCTATGATATCGACGGCGTTCGCCGGGATATCGCGTTCAGCCGCCGCGAGCGCGAAAACATCAACCTCGTCTCCGATACTCTCCAACTGCACCGGGGATACGCGCTCGAACTCGAAGTTGGACGCCTCGAGGTCTTCAATAATCCCGGTTTCCTGAAGGCCGGGTGAACCGAGTCCTTCGAGCACCATGCCGCGGCTCAGCCGCCCGCGCGTGACATAGAGGAGCGCATTGGTCACGCGGCGCTCCACATCGAGATGAATATCTCCCTCCGAGGCGCCCTGTCGGCCGCGTGCGCCGGCTGTGAAAAGCTCTTGAGGCTCGATAACACGCGACTGGTTTTCGCCCGCCACAATTACCGCGCCATTGCGTGGCCGTTTGCCCCCGTCGGCGTACTCGGCTACGAGCGCCGGGTTGGCTTCGGCATCCGCGGTTCGAACCGTTATGCGATCGTTGAGCCTCGCGTAATTGTTAAGCGACTCGAGAACAAGCTGCTGTTCCTCTCCGGGAGCGAAAAAAGCAATCAGGTCGATGTTTTCCTCCACGTCCCGCGCGAGGCCGGTACTCGCTTCACTTAACGAGAAAAGCCCGCGATCGGTAATATCACGCTGAACGTCCAACCGTGCGGCAAGCAGATTCATCACAACAATCGCAGCAATGACCAGCGCGGTTGTCGCCGCCGCGTAACCGCCGTGGCGCACTGCCGGCGCGACACCGCGGCGCTTCGCGGTTGGCTCGGAGTCTTCCCGGGAGTCTTCCCGGGAGTCTTCCCGGGAGTCTTCGCGGGAGGCGGGCCCGCCGTCCTGTGACGCACCCCGCCGTCCGCGCGAGGCGCCGATTCGCACCCCGAACAGAGTTTTCAGGTCCATCGGCGCCGCTCCATATTCTGAATGGTAAGGAACACGAACACGCCGGCGAAACTCACGTAGAAAACAAGCGACGAGAGGCGAATGATGCCGAGCCGGAACTCCGGATATCTGTCAACCGGGCTTATGGCGAGCAGCGTACGCGAAATGAGATCGGTGAAGAGCGAAGACTCACCGAGGTACAGGAGCCCGGCCACGAGCCCGGCCGCAACGGCGATGCCCGCCGAAAGGCGGGCACTGGTGGTAACCGCGTAGATGTTGACACCGGCGAGCGAGATAAGCGCGAGCACGAATAGAAGCCCCGACCGCTCATCCGACGGGGCGATTTCACGAATACCGTCGATAAGCCACAGGGCAAGAAGCGCGACGAAGGTGAGAAACGCCGCGTTTACCTGGCTTTCGACCTGACCACCCACGAATAATCCGACCGCAATAAAACACGCTCCGAGAAGAACGTATCCGAGGTACGCCCCGACAACCTCGCCGACCGCGAGGTCGCCGTAGACCGCCACGATAGCTGCGTAGACGAGCGTAAAAAGTACGGTGACGAGAAACACGGTACACGCGGCGAGATACTTGCCGACTACTACCGCCGAGACTGATACGGGCGCGCTCAAGAGCAACTTGTCGGTCCCCCGTCCGTACTCCTCGCTGAGAAGCCGCATGGTAAGAAGCGGTACGGTGAGTAGATGCAGGAATAGAATATTCTGCATGTACGTTGTATAGAAACTCGACCCGGTAAGGAGATGACCGGACACGAAAAAGTAGCCGGCAAGAAGCAGGAAAAGGCCCGTGTAGACCGCCCCGACGGGGGTTCGAATATAGGCCATGAGCTCACGCCGGTAGACTGCGCCCATTAGACTTCCTCCCCGGAGGTCAGTCGCACGAACACCTCTTCGAGGCCTGGGCTTCGTGGCGCAAGGTAGACAAGCGGCAGCCCGGCCGCCGATGCGGCGGCGAACACCGCCTGGCGGGGGTCGCTGTCGTTATGCCCGTACACCGTAAACCTGGCTGCGCCCTGCCTCGGCCCGGCTGAGGCTTTGCTCGGCCCGGCTTCGACCGGCGTTACCCGGCTCACGCCGGCGGCGCTCTCGAGTACGGCTTTGGCGGTTTCGATATCCGTGGGAGGCGCAAACTCGACCTCGCACGCGCTGCCCTCCCCCATCGACCTAGCGATATCTTCGAGTGTCCCGTCTGCGACAATACGACCCTCGTGCATCATAATGACCCGCGCACATACAGCCCGAACCTCGGGAAGAATGTGCGAACTCAAGATCACCGTGTGATCGTGGCCGAGCTCTTCGATGAGAAGCCGGATATCCACAATCTGGCGAGGATCCAGACCTGCAGTCGGCTCATCGAGGACGAGGATCTCGGGATCTCCAACAAGCGCGCCGGCGAGCCCGACGCGCTGTCGATAGCCCTTGCTCAGATTACCGATTTTTCGTCCACCGACATCGGTAATGCGCGCCTGCTCGAGCACTCGATCGACAGCTTTTTTCGAATCCCGCCGGGAGACCAGGCGAAGACGCGCGACAAACAGAAGGTACTCGCTTACCGTCATTTCGGGGTACACCGGAGGCTGCTCGGGCAGGTACCCAACACGCCGTCGCGCGTCCCGGTGATTGAGAAACGGATCGTGCGAATCGATGGCGATCTTACCGGATGTCGGCCCGAGACAACCGCAGAGAATATTCATGGTGGTGCTTTTGCCGGCGCCGTTTACCCCTAAAAGCCCCACAACCTCGCCCTTTTCTACGCGAAAGGAGATGTTGGAGACCGCTTTACGGCTCCCGTAATACTTTGAAAGCGAGGTTACCTCGATTGCTGCGCTCACGGCTGCTGAACTCCCGACGCGCGTACGCTACACCGTGGGGCCCTTTGTCCGCAATCGCAAAAACTGCGCGGTAGGCTCCCAAGCGCGCCAACCGTATCCACCGGAGTGGAGATAGGCGACCGGAAGCCCACGGTCCCGGATGAACTCCCATACCAAGCGGTCACGCTCGGCCATCTGATCGAGTGAAAGGCGCAGCGTAGCCGTTGACGGAAGCTCATCGTGCTCGTAAGGATCGGCGCCGTAAACCGCCACGACAAGATCCGGGCGGGGATAGCGGTCGAGTTCGGCCAGCCCCGCACTGAGTTTCGCAGTATACTGCTTCTCCTCACCGTCGTAGACAGGAATTTCCACATTACTGTCGATGAACGAAGGATTCGGGCGGCCGTCGGCGAGTGTCCGTGGCTCTGTGAGAGGCCAACTGTCACCCATATGAATGCTCAACGTTACAATCGAATTGTCGTCGGCGGTAAGCGCGGCCGTCCCGTCTCCCTTATGCGCGTCGGTATCGATGACCCACGCGGTACGAATTGTCCCGGTCGCCTGAAGCGCGCGTATTCCGATGACAATATCATTTATAAGGCAGAATCCGCCGCCGTAGTCGTACATAGCGTGGTGCATCCCACCTCCCAGGAAAAAGCAGAATCCTCGGTGCATGGCGCGACGCATGCACTGGATGCTGCCGCCGGCGATATCAAGGAGGTGATCGAAAAGGTGACCAAGCGGGACTTCCGCCTGCGAGGGGTCGTAGCGATGATAGCTTCCGTCCTCGGCAATTAGCTCGAACGCGCGTTTGAGCTCTTCGTCGCGAGCGTAGGGATCGAGTATACGCGAGACGTAATCCGAATCGTGCGCGCGCTCGAGATCCTCCCGCGTGGGAAATGTCTGATCACGCCCTATCATCCACTCGGGGCGCTCGCCCGGACCAATGTCTCCGGCAAGCCTTTCGAACACTAGGTCGGCGGTTTTCGGCATAACCGGCACCTGGATTCCGTAGCGGGCAAGGCCGCCCTCATCGCGCGTATTTACGAGAATCATACGCTCGCCATAGTGCACAGCCTTCCGGGTATCGCGCAAGGGATCGCAGGAGGCTTGCCGGCCGCCCGGACGCCTCCAGAACGCGATACCCTGCGTCGGCCGCCGAGGCGGCCTTCAAATGGCGGGGTTCCCCGATCGCTTAAAGACTCCCGGATGCTACCGCGACTCGATCGGCCTCTGATCGAGTTTGTTCAAGTACGCGACGTCGAGCCCCGAGTAGTCGATCCACGGCTCGATGTCGGGCCCCTCCTCCTCGGTTGTCAGCCACATCCGTTCATCGTCGGTGGGATCGAAGAGAATGTAGAAGGAATCGAGGACTCCAAAGGTCTCAGCCTTAATGACTCCATCGGAGATCTCCTCGACAATGTACGCGCCCTGAGCGATGTCTACGATCGGCACGTCCTCGTGGAGGATGAAAAGATCAAGGGATGGGGCATACGGCACTTCCACAATGGTGAGCCGGCCACCACTGAAGTCCCACTCGCCTACGATCGTATCCATGACAGCGGTTTCTTCCACTCGGCGGTATATGGCGATTGGAAAGCCATGTGTGTCCGCGTCTCGTATAAGAAGCTTTTCACCATCATCCTGTAATTCGAAATGACTTCTGTAGTCGATTCCGACACTTGTGGTTGCCGTCTCCGATGATGGGCTAAGCAGAATTTCGGTCCATCTCGGAGGCCGATCACCACCAATCTCCCAAAAAATGTCTTCACCTTCGGGAACCTCTATTTTTCTGAACTCGGCCCCTTCGGGTTCATGCAACTGCTGAGTCCAGTCGTGTACGAGCGGTAACCACCAGGTATCGAATAGTTTTTCGTACTCCTGAGCGGAGGCAATTCCTGCGACCGCCATCAACGTGCCCAGCGACAAAACGACCAGTATTCTTCTGCTCATGCGTTTCTCCTTACCACCAGCTGTCGAGTCCGAGTTGAGACCAGTACGGCTCCTCCGGCTCGACCCTGTTCACTTGAATCAGATCCATCCGCTGAATCTCGTCAAAAGCCCGCCTGCTACGGCCGATATACTCGCTGTAACTTCCGGGCGCTGCACGTCTGCCGTCCCAGGGATTGGCCGTGGAAACATAACCCGAGAGAACGTCTCGACTTGTCTCCGGTCCGGTTACGGTTTCTATTTCGTTTATCACTTCCGAGTGAACTCCGTTCGGATATACGTCTCTCATTTCCTCGTCAGGATGCGCGATTCGGAGGTACCCGAAGTACTCGCTTTCATCGTGATGGGTACGCGAGAGTTCGGTGTACTGAGGATCGTATATGCTTTCGATATGATCGAATTCGATATCGTCACCGGTGAAGCTGTTCAGAGCCGAAACGATATTCTCTATCGACAGAAGCGTCCCCTGCCCTCGACTGTTGCGGCTGTAGTAGCCGTTATCCCGCATTGCCTCGTTGAGCTCGATCGGGTTGCGGGTCTGCCCGGTGGCCTTATTGACCATGTAGCCTATCGAATACAGCGCGCAGCCGTACGTCCACACATCGATTTTCTGCTGGGGTTGATAGTCGTAACGACTGATTCCGTTCTCATGCTCTTCGATCAACATTTCTGAAAACTCCCGGTACTCCAGCGGATCTTCTCCCTTCTCATTCAGATATCCCTCATACAGCGTCCTCCTATGCGCCTCGTTGTACTCGTCAATTTCCTGTTGATCCGGACCGTCGAGCAGGGCAACGGTAAGTACTTCCCGCATGCTCCAGTCGTTCTGGTACATGCCTTCGGAGCTTACGCGGGCAAAAAAGTCGTCTTGCTCCGCTCCGTATCCGACTCGTGCGTAACGGTTGAATACATCGAGCTGCCCCACTTGCCTCGCGGCTTCGTAGAGCGAGTATTCGCTTCGAATAAAATCGTCCGAAAGTAGCTGCCGCTCGTATCCGTCGACGATCATTCGATCGGCCATGCGCATGCGGGACAATACGGACGCCTGCGTTTCAGCGACATTTTCCGAGCTTGTCACTACCGTACTGTCGGAGCGTCGCTCGCCTACCCGATATCCGTCGCGCAGCGCTTCATGCTGCATGGTCAGACCGGCGACTAATCTGCCGGACAGGTTGTCGGCCCCGCGGTCTCCGAGCGTCCGCATATTCACCGTTAACCGGCCGTCGCCGACGGCCGAGGCAAATGCCTTATGAAGATCCTCTTCGTGAAAGTCATCTTTATACCCGACGCGAAGTAGTGCATTACCACGCAAAAGGTCATCGCGCAGACCATCGCCCTTTTTGTCACCGTAGCTGTAGAGCGTGCGAAGCGCCGTGGCGGCGTGTGACGTCCCGGTATGCGCCTCGGCTACATCCGCCGCGCCGAACAGGTCGTAACCGCGCATTCGTTGCTGCTCAAAGAATGTGCCCATGCCGCCGGCGATATCCGACATCCGAAAAGCGCTTGTATCGATGCCACCGCGACCGAGCGTTATTTCCGCACCGCCTTCACCGAGGTGGACCTCGGCAAGTCCGGCGGAATTCCAATCCCTGCCGGCAAGCGCACCGATGTCGCGCAGGTTTGCGACGTTCACTACCGTCTCGCCGGTCATGCCGTACTCGAGCCCGGCCCGCGCACCGCTTCCGACTGCACCGCCGACGGCTCGAACGTCGCCCCGGTGTACACGCGAAAACCCTTCGACGGTGCCGCCGGCAAGCGCTCCGACAGCCTCGCCGCCGTACCCGGCGAGCGCACGGTCACCGAGGCTTGCATCGAGGAACGATTCGGTCGAGAAGCCGAGCCCGCGTACGTCGTCGATCTGTACCGCATGAACCGCGCCGCTTCCCGCGTTTGATACCGCCGCGGCGGTCAAATTTCCGGCCATACTACCAAGCATAGTCTCGGCGCCGATGGTTCCTCCGACCGCGTTTGCGGCGAAACCGGAGACATGGTTCACACCAGCGGCGGCACCCGCCTGCATTGTACCGAGCAATGCCTGTTCGGCGGTACCGTCACCGCTCGCCATGTCAAGCGCGCCCCACGCGGCCGCATTTCCAACACTCAGGGCAAGGCTCGCCCCGCCGCTCATAAACGCTCCGGCGACTCCTACACCCACGTCGGCAACCTGACGGATCGTCGGGGCGTATTCACCCTGCCATAGCGGAGTGTTGTGAAGGCCCTCGGCAAGTTCCGAGAAGCCTGCCGCCTGCATTGCCTGGAAGTAACTGAACTCGCCCATAAGCCGGTGCATCTGCCCGCTTCCACGAAAGAGCACGCTGCGACGCCAGCTTCGGTCAAAGTCGATATCCGGGCGAAGCTGGGGTGCGTATCCTACGTGTTCACCGAAAAGTCCCGGCTGCTCCACTGCATCCGCGTTCCGCAGAACGGTATGATCACCTTCGCCGACGTCGAATGTCCGCGCAAACCATCCCCGCTCGATATCTATCTTCGCGTTTTCGCCGGCTTCGGCGACGGTCTTTGCCTCAGCGTCCGACTCGCCGAAAACCGATTCGAGCTCGCCCTCGAGCTCGGCCACAGCCGCGTCGAGCTGCGCCTCGATTCCCCGGCCGCTCATGCGGCTTAACGTGGTCGAGCTCAGGTCGGTCTCGACGTCAAAACTGTAGTCGTCGAAGTGGCGGTAGCGGCGTACCCTGTGATGCTCGCGAATTGCGCCATTGAGCACGGTATCACCTACAAGGGTATCGCGCTGATAGCTCGAACCCGAGATCATCCATCCCGCGCCGGTATAGGTGCGGTCCACATTCGCCTCTACCGATTCATTTGCCTGTCGGACCCGCCGTCTCATCTTTTCGGCGATCTGCACAAAGCGCTCCCGCGCCCGCTCGGCGCTGACCAGGCTCACCGCCCGCTCGATCTCCGCGCTGTCGGCGGTTCGCGCCGCACGGATGCGGTGCAGCACCTCGCCTTCGGTAAAGCGATCCGCGCCCAGGGTGGTAAGAAGATTGGGCTTGGCACGCGCTATTGAGGCATTCACCGCCCGCCCGCGCTTTAGAAGACCCGCAAAGTTGAATCCCCCAAGCGCCTCGGCTACAAGCTCATCCGTATCGATTCCGGCGGTATCGAGGCTACCGATATGTACGCTTTCGAGCTCAGCGATCGCCTCTTCGGCGCTCGCCCCTATTGACTCGAGCGCCACCGCGCTTCCTACCTCTGCGGCGGACTCGGCCGAGCGCTCGACCCATTCAGCCCGCTTCTCGGGCAACGACATATATTGCCCTTCCCAGCGCCCGAGTTTCTCCTCGTATGCCGATTCGGTTCGATCGAGCCACCGATCCCTCGAGTCGTTCATCTCTCGCTCACTTTTATTCCATCCGCGTAGGCCTCGATTCCCGATTGCCTCCATGGTCGACTCCCACTCCCCGCGACGCGTGGAAAGGTCTCTGCGATACGAGTCGAACTCGTTTTCTCGATGCTCGGTGTACGACTCGAACCGACCATCGACCAACTGCGTGAGATCCTCAGCGAGGGCACGCGTACGGCGGTGGTCGAACTCGGCGAGCCTCGGGCTTGCGAGTGTATCGAAACGCTCGAAGGAATCGTTCCGCAGGGCGAGCATCGCGCGCCGGTGTTCGCGCCGCGAAAACAGCGTTTCTCCGTAGGCGGCATTAATACGTTCGGTAAGTTCTGAGCGATGCCCCTCGCTCTGAGCAATGTCGAGCCATTCGACAGCCTGTTCACGGTATGCCGCCGCCGAAGCGTTGTTCGCATCGTGCAACTCGAGCGCCTCGGTTTCTACCGCTGTTCGGGCGTGAGAAACCCGGCGCGAGACTTCGACATGGGTCGAAGCGATAAACGAAGCCGTCGAACCTCGTTCGTTGTCGTCAAGCGTCGCATCATACGCCCCAAAGAGCTCGTGCACTCCGACGTTCACATCTTCGAAGCGCGGGTCGCCGAGATATTCGTCGAGATTCTCTCCGGTGGCCTCAGCGGCTAAATCGAGGCTTTCGGCAAACTCAGATAGCCCCATACCGCCCTCACGGTCCTCGTCGTGTCCGCGAAGCTCTGCGAGGCGTTCGCGCTGCCTGACCAGCTCCGCGTACGCGCTTCGGTAGTCACCGGCGGCAGCTTCCAGTTGTATTCGAGCACCGCTCGCCCGCGTGCGCGTCGCGCGGCTGTTCCGGTTGGCGTCCGAGCGTATCTCGGTAACGCGCCTGGCGTTATCGCTGTGTCCCGCAGCGGTCACATAGAGCAAAGCAGCGGAGCGAAAAAACGCCGACGCGGGTGGCCAAGGCAGCGTCGCAATCCCTGCGACAGTCGCCTGTCGGGCCCGTCGCCTGTCCCGCGATGCTGCGTTTCTATGTCGACGTCTCTCCGAAGACAGCCTTCGAAGAATGTAGCGGTACATCTCCGCTTCACCGGTATCGCGCAGAATACCCTCCGCGGTATTCCCTCGAGCGCTGCCTAACCGGTGCATACCCGCATAATAGTCAAAGAGCCTGCGAGAGTGCGTGTCGCCCATAACCCGCTCGTACGCATCCTCGCTCTCTTCGCGAATAAACGTAGCGTATTCAATCTCTCTTCTGAGTAGTCCGCTTCCTTCGAGAAAATCGGCTACTCCTGCACTGAGCATATCCCGAGGGCGTCTTGCGGCGGTGTCGAGCACACCCTTCAACGCCGAGAGCTCGCTCCATCGGCCAACAATATCCTCGTAGCCGGATAGTCCGAGATGACTTTGTAGCGCTGAGCCGTATTCCGACCAGATATACTTCTCAAGACCGTGCTCCTGCTCGGCAAATCTCGGATGAGTAGCGCGCCATGTATTCGCATCTTTGTCGCGAAACGAATCGGACAGAACCGAGTGCAGCCGTCGGTCACGGTGGTACATCGCAAGTCCCCAGTCGTTTAGAATCGAACCCCCGCGAAGGTCGATGAGATCTGCCACCCCAAGCAGCCACTCGTGGCGATCTTGCTCGAAGTCGCTCCTGTCCGGATCGTCGGCCGCTCGCGGTCCGGTACGACCGGGTTCTACGTATTGCTCCAGATCGGAGTTCCCGCTCGGATCAAGACGAACAGAAAAACTCGGAAACGCTCCACCTCTGCCGGGCTCGAAGCTAAGAAACTCGGACCATTCGCTATCGATGCCGTTCACGAGCGGCGCAATCTCTGCGGATAGTATTGTATTCGCCTCGTCGAAGCGCTCGGCCACAATTTGTTCCTGTTGCGAAAGCGCTTCGGAAAAGAGAGCCTGGAGCGCTTCGACCGAGAGTCGGTCGGAGTATCCTCGTCGGTAGGACTCGAACGCGTCCTGATACCCGGTGTACTGCGGATGTGTTTCCATATCGATGGTTCGTGGATCTTCCACGCCGTGCTCGTGCAGGCTTTCGAGCGCGTTCGTAGCGGCGGTTGCGTTTTCCGATCGATTGCGCGCGGTTTCGAGTCGGTCGATCGGGTCGACCGGTCCGGTTTCCTCTCCGAGCTCAGCTTCCATTGACCCTCCACCGTCGGACCCGATATACCCGCTTGAGGCGTACTCGAACACCGCCTCGGCGCGGCGGAGCTCGGCCTGGGCTTGTTCAACTCCCTCGTTTCGTTCGGCAAGCAGGTCGCTCGCCGCCTGATAGGCCTCGTTAGAGTGCTCGAATGCGTCGATCGCGTCGGACAACTCCGAGTCGAGCTCGACGATCTCTTCTTCGGTGGATTCAATCGCACGTTCCAGCGGCTCGATCGCCGCGGTCAACTCCGCGCCTGCGTTGTTCCTGGCGCTGCGGATACCCCTGCCTACAACCGCTATCTCACGTTCGATCCGCGTTGCGCGAGAACGAATACGCGCGAGCGTTTCGGCGCGGCTGTCCGCCTCTATTTCAGTTGCTCGCCGCACCGACCGCCTGATGTCGCTATCGGCAATAGAATCGACGGCGCGATCGAGTAACGAAAACTCCTCGAGATCGCTGAAGTACTCCTGGAAGCCGGCCCCGGGCGCTTCACCGTCTTGTGCGTGCTCGCGCGACGTATTGAGTATCTGCCTGCTGTCCGCGTACATCTGCGAAATACGCCGTGAGGCGCGTGCGTAGTTGTTTCGCCGCGCGACCCGCTCCTGACCTTGCCAGTTCGTGCTCCGCGGGGAGGCGGCAAGGACAAAGTCGCCTTTGCTACCAGCCGAATCCAGCCCGGACGTGGCAATCTCCCACCCCGTCCAGTCCTCGGGCAGATACGCGGTATCGTTGAAAGAACGCGAGGCGAACACATCCGACTCGTAGCGGTCGGCGCTGTCGGCCAGACCTTCCAGGAGTACCTGCTCGGAAGAAGCCGCCTCGAAAGCTTCCTGAGTCTCGGCGTGCTGCAACCCAAGTCGCCGCTCGACCACCAGGATTCCCGAGGCGACCAGCGTCTCTACGGCCTGCCGCTCAAAGTCGAGAACCTCGTCTACGCCGCCGCTATGTCCGCTGCCGAGAACATAGTCGCCTATCAACCACGGTCCATCGCCGTCCAGCGCCGCGGCAATGCGCATTGCTTCGGACAGATCAGAACCCCGTTCGTCGGCGAACCGTCCTTTGCCACCGTCAAGCCATCCCGCGTATCCGTACGCGATCTCCTGGACGGCCCGCGCTCGCGCTCCGTCTTCGTGGACGAGCTCATCAGCGCTCTCGCCCGCACGCCCGGATTGTATCGCATTGAAAGCCGTGCCGAGGTCGCTTCCGGCAAAGAGCTCTCCGTCGCGATCGTGAATGTCCACCCCAGCGTGCCCGAGCTCGAGCAACTCTTCGAGCCTCAACGCGGCCTCCTCGCCGAGTGAACCGACGAGACCGGAGCGTGCCGCACGCCGATAGGGATCGACGAGATCATAACCGAGTTTTTCGCGTTCAGCCAACGTGGTAACGGCATCGGCTATACCGAGACTCTCGGCGATTCGATTACTCAGCGTCGAATTGTCTTCTACGTCCTCGGCGGTAAGAACGCCGACATAACGTTCTGCGCGGTCGAGCGAATCTAGCTGTTCCTCGTCCATTTCGTACACGTCGCTGAGAAACGCCTCGCGTGGACTCGGGTATTCATTCGCGTTACCGGCGCCTTCGGCGGCGGCTCGAACACGCTCGATGTACTCAGCCATGAACCCGAACCGCCGTGAATCATACCCCGCGCCGCTGCCCTCCCACAGTCTCCCGCGCGCCGCAGGGTCGGAGAGCAGCTGCTCGGACGCTCGTCGGATCCGTCCCCCATACTCGAGCTCACCGTCGAGTAACTCCGATAGACGCTCGCGACGCTGCGCCCCGGCATCGGAAAAAACCTCCTCGACTACCGCGGCGGTGTCGATTGACGCCAAGCGAGACTCACCGAGGGAGTCGAGTTCGCGGCTAAGCGCTTCGAGCAGATCGAGCTCTGCAAGCTCTCCGAAGCCCTCGACCGTCATCTCGCCTGCCTGCGGCGCCGAGAGAATCGAAGAGATCTCGGGTGCAAGAGCTCCCACTATCTCGCCATCGGTTGCGCTGAACGATCGCGACCCTTCGTCTACCGCCGCTATCAACTCGACCCAGAGCGAATCGACGAACGCTGCGACCGAGCGTGTTTCGAGCGCGTCGACGCCGAAATGCTTCGCCGCGTTAGCGCGGTACTCCGTCTCGAACGGAAGTTCGAGCGCACCATCCGGATCATCTCTTTCGTTGGGATCGTCGAGCATCGACTCGAACCAGCCGACTTGTTCCGCAACGAAACGGAGGGCATCCGCGTATCCGGCGAAGTCGGACTGATCGAATGGCTGTGTTGCGACGCTGTTGCGGGCCAGCTCGACGCTCTGGACGCCGTTGTCAAGCGCGGCTGCTTCAAGCCAGTCGAGAGACGCGAACACATCCGCCCGCGCTGCCGATCCGTCGAAAAAGCGAGCGGCGGTCCACGCTTCGAAATGCTCAGGCGCCGGCGCCGGATCGTCGCTCGAAAGCGATGCGTGGCTCACGAACTCCTCAATCAGTGTCACCGCCCCGCGCTCGACCGAGGCGAAAGACTCGAGGACCGCCTCGGGAGGAACCGCCTCCCATAACGACAGGGTAGCGAACCGTCGCTCGAGCGCTCCGAGCGACTGCCATTCGATTTCATTAGCGTCGATGAAGCGCAACCGTGCCAATTCGAGCCGATTCACCGCTCGTTCGGCGAAGCGCCGGGAGTACGAATCGATCAGCGACTCGCCTCCCATACCGGTGAGCAGTCGCTCGACCTCCTCGAGCGCCGCATTGTAAAGGGACTCGGGATCGGGAAAGTCCTCTCCATATCGGTGCGAGAGTTGCGATGCAGTAGACGTTGCGACACTCGAGGCGAGTAACGACACCGCCTCGTCGAATTGCTCCACACGGGCGGAATCGCCGCGCCACAATTTCACCGCGTCGACAAGACGTGATCGAGCCGAGCGCCTTTCATCCGCGATCGTCGATCTGGTTGATTCCACGTTCGCAAGTTGTTCGCTCAGGCTTTCAACCTTGCCTGCCACCGTCTCGGCCTCGGCGGCGTATTCGGTCGACGAAGCGCTTGTCGCACGCTCAGCGATAGTCAAAGAAACCGCCTCATCGAGCCAGAGCGACAATTCCGCACGCATTGTCTCGTCAAGCCCCGGCGCCGCGGAGGAAAACGCCCGTGCGGTTTCGCTTCGCCAACGGCTTACTTCCGAGAGTGACATGGTCGACAACACGGCGGAAACGCGGTCCGGCGAAACAAGCTCAATACCCCCGTGTTCGTTGAGTCCACGCAGGAGCCGAGCCTCTGCGATCGCCCCGGTAAGACTCTCGAGTGAGGTCTCCGATCGAAGCGCGGCAACAGCCGGCGCTCCATCCCGATGGTGTTCGACCGCCGTGCGAAGCGCCTGCAGGTCCGCGAGCTCGCGGCGGTCGTCCTCAGCCACCGACCGGGAAACGTCGTCGTAGTTACCAACGAATACACTCGAGCCTGTGAAGAACCGCGAGGCGTACTCTTCGCGCTCGACGATCGGGCGCACCGTTTCGGCTATCGTATCCTCCTCGAGCGAATCTATGGCTTCGAGCGACTCAAGCGCTTCGATAATCTCGCCGAGTGCCGTATCGGCTGATTCGAGGCGGAGTCGTTGTTCACTTTCAAGCTCGTGCGACCGCTCGTATCCCGAGCGTGAGAACCAGAGTATCGCCGCGAGCTCCCGGGCACGTTCGCCTCGGTCGCTCGAAGCATCTGCGCGAGAATCGAGCTCGGCGAGAAACCTCGACGCCGACAGCGCTCGGTCGGTATCGCTCGCTATCGCGAGAACGTGCTCGATCGCCTCGCGCTCGCGGGCAGCCCTTCGGATGAGCCATTCGGCTTCCTCACGCCGCTTCGCCTCGGAAATCGTCTCGATAAGATCCTGATAGTCGCCGATACCGCCGGGCTGGATACCGTGAACCCGCAGAGTCTGTTCGGAAACCCCGCTCCGCTCGAACCAAACCGCGATGTTCGGGGCGGTGAGAAGCGCCAGGCGCTGCTCGCGCTCGCGCGCCCGGGACGTTGCGAACGCATCGGCGCGTCCGGCTACCGCTCGCATCTCCATGCGAAGAACGCGCGCATGGGCCGGATCTCCCTCGCGTGCTTCGCGCCACCGCCGGTGAAGCTTCCGGAGAGTTTCCGAAGTGCGTTCGTCGAAACCCTCCAGCGAGGCTTCAAGGTCTTCAGGTGCTTCACGGAAACTCCACGGTTCGTACTCGTATCCGGATATTTCCTGAGTCAAATCGGCGATATCGCTCCACGCGGTTTCATACAGCGACTCCGCCTCGTGCACGGCGCTCGCCTCGCGAAACGCACCAAGCGCCTGCCACTCCTCTCCTCCTTCACCCGCCGCGTCGAGTCCCCATATTGCGGCCAGGTCCTCGAAATAGCCCGCGACCCGACGCTGATAAAACTCGTAGTTCTGCCCGAGATGCAGGTCCATGACCGTGCGGTACTCCTCGCGCGCTGCGGAGAGACGTTCCTGCTCGCCTTCAACTCGGGCAACGAGAGAGCTCACCGTTTCCCGGTCGTCGGTGATCTCCGCGCCCGCCCGCTCGAGGTCGGCCACCGCCGCCTTATAGGAGCCCTGCGCCTCCTCGAGCGCCCGCTGCGCCGAATCGAGCGCCTCCTGCGTATCCGCCTCGGTCGGCCGGTCGCTCGATGTATCGCTCGCGTAGTCGTACACGCTCTCGGCTATCGAATGCTGCTGCGACCAGTAGCGTTCGCTCGCCCGCGCCTCAAGCAGCGCGATCTGATAGTCGTCGAGATACAGCGTTTCCCAACGACCATCGGCGAAAAGCTCGTCGAAATCGACCGAGCCGTCGTCCGGCCCGAATGGCTCATCTGTCAGCGCTACGCCGTAGGTGCCCATGAGGTCGGCAAAAGCGTGTTCGGCCTGTGCTTCGTACCTGGTCCAGGTATCCGACCAGAACAGAAGCTGACTTACCGAGCGCGGGTTATGAAACGAGGCAAAGGTGTCGGCGAATATCTCCTCCACAAGCGATCCGGAGAGCTCTTCGTCCCATGCCGCCATTGCCTCCGACATAGACTCCGTATTCACCCCGACCACCGTATGCGAGTCGAACACCGCCCACTGCTCGTACTCGGCCACCCCGAAACCGTCGAAAATAAGCGACTCGACAAACGCGACACTCGCCTCGCGCCTCGACAGGTCCTCCCGGGCGGCATCGACCGAATCGGTGAGCTCCTGTGGAGGAGTCGGACGCTCCGGAGCACCCGGAAGATCGTAGGTCCACCACGGATATTCACTGTTCTCTTCGATCCATTCTTCGCTCGCCTGCTGAGCCTCGCTCAGCGTTTCGCGTGCCGGATCGATATATCGCCCCTCGATGGTTTCGGAAATACGCGTGTACACGCCCTCGGTTTCCCCTGCAAGGAGCCGGCTCACTTCGCTGCGCTCTCCGATCGCGTCGGACGAGTCATTCGCGTATTGCAGCTGTCCTATCCAGTACCCGGCTGAGTCAAGACTGGTGCGAAGCGTGTCACGCGCGGCGGTGTACATTTCCGCCAGGTTGTGAATGCGCTCCTGCGCCGCGCTCTTTCGCTCGGAGATCGCGTGTTCCATTTCGCTCCGCGCCTCGGCGATGTTTACTTCGAGCGCCTCGTGTTCGTTTTCCCATCGAAGCTCTCCCTGCTCGACAATCGCGCGCAAGCCGTCCTCCCACTCGGCGCGGGCGCCGCGAAGATCGCGGTATGCTTCAGCCCATACCCGCTCGCCCTCCTCGAGATCGACGCCGGCCTGTCGCTCCCAGTCGACCCGTTCGGCGACGAGGCGCTCTTCGGCCTTGTCCCACAGGCGCAGCCCCGAGTCGAACTGCTCGCGAAAGCTTTCCCGCCATTGCTCGGGGTCGACCGTAAGCTCTTCGGGCTCCGGCGATGACTGCGGGTCGAGCGCCGCCTCGAGCCGCTCGAGCCCCGCGGCAAGCCGTTCCTCGCTTTCGGCGATGAGCTCGCTACTGATCCGAGAGGCGGTTTGCGTTTCGCTCGATCTGCGAAGCGACCACTGGTCCCGCGTTCGCTTGGATAGAAAACGCTGCTCTTCGAGCCGCATAATCGACTCGAGCTCGCGGCGGTACCCGCGTTGTCGACTCTCGCCCGCGCGCTCGAGCGATGAAGCCACGCTCGACAAGGTCGGATCGGAGAGCTCGCGGTCGCCCGAGAGCTGTTCGAGACGCGCGAGGAACGCGCCGGTGCGCGTCTCGAACTGCAGAAGCCACTGTTCTACCGCAGCGTCGAGGGCGGCCCCGGCGCGTGCCCGCCACGCCGCGCGGTCCTCGACAAGTCCGTCGGTCGTGCGCATGCGCGGCTTCCCCGCGCTGTCGAGTTCGATGGCGCCCTGAGCGTCGGTGTGGTAGAGGTGCTCGAGGTTAGCCTCGGCGATAGATCCGAGAAGCCGCACCGGTGTAGCGCTGTCCCCGGATTCGAGAAAGCGCGCGACCATCCATTCGCCGAACCGATTCTCGAGCACCGCGTCGACGCCTGCGTGGTGTTCTCGCGGCAGGTCTTCGAGCGCCGATACGCGGTTCCACCATTGGTCGCGGTCGCTCGCCTCGTCGGCGTAGTCGAGCTCGAGCTCGACCTGTGGCGCGTTGAGGCCTTCACGGTAAGCGTCGGGTCCGGCTTCGAGACCGGTCGGCGATGCGTGGACGGCACCTGCCGCCACTGCTGCAACGAAGGCAACGCCAAGCGCGCGGGCTGTCGAATGGGGCGTCGACACGCGTAGCGAGCGTGCCCCGGGGAAAAACATCAACCTGACCTCCTATTCATTCCGACGAGGTATTGCTTCTCACTATTACCTACGCCCGGTCGGTACGCGGCGATTTCAACTTTTTTAAAAATTTTTGCAATCGGTACGGTCAAAACAGCGGTATTGACTCGTGCCGGAGGATTTATGAAGAAGAGGTTCAAGGTTGATGTTCGGTCGCAGCCCGTTCGCGCGCGGCTTAGATACCTTGCCATCGCGCAGCTAGCGCTCGTTTCGGTCGCCGGCTGCCGGCAGCCGGTCGATACAGCTGCGCGCAGAGAGCTCGCCGCCGCCCATTCGCTCTCGCTTGAAAGCCCCGATCGAGCGATAGAAACGTTGAACGATCTGCAAAGCCGATTTCCAGATTGGGCCGAACCGCACGTACACGCCGGGCGGCTTTACGCGATCGAGGGCAAGCCCGAGGAGGCGATCCTTGCGCTGACCCGCGGGATCGAGCTCGCGCCCGAGAGCAGGCAGGCTGCGCTCTGGTATTCGCGTATCGCTGTGGCGACCGGTGACAACGCGACGCTCGAGCGCGCGAGGGAAGTACTCGAGCGGCAGCTCGGGCAGGACTCCGGCGACGTGCGGCTGTATCACGCGCTCGGTCTGCTTCTCGAGGCGAGCGGCGATGTGACCGGCGCGCTCGGCGCCTACCGGATGGGCACGGAGCGCCTTCCCGAAACCGCGCGACTGCACCTCGACGCGGCGAGAATCTTCTACCGGCTCGGGCTCACCGGACGCGCGGCGAAACGCGCCGCCGCCGCGCGCGACCTGTCCGAGGCGGCCGGCGGTCCGGTCTACGAGGCGGCGCTGCGGCTTACAGCGCAGATAGACGGGGGTACGCCGGCAGCGCGTCGCCCGAAAGCGGGAGCAGACGGGGGTGGGCTGTGAGGGGCACTACAGCGTTCGGGCTGCGTTCGCGGGTAGTCGGTTGCGTAGCCGCTGCGTGTCTCGCCGCCGGTTGCACGAGCGTACATCGTTCCGACGTAAGCGCGCTCGCAGACGACCGGCTGCGGGTATTCGCAGAAGCCGGCGCGGCGGACGCTTCGGTTACCATTCGACATATCGATGCAAGCGTAGAAAGCGATCATCTCGCCGCGGCGCCTGCGTACGACCCGCGTCTGCTCGCGCATATGGCGGTGCACGAGGCCGCCGGTGGACGCCTTCGAATACACACGGCCTCGAGGCACGATCCACCCGAGCGTTCCCGGCCGAGGTCCGAAGTGCAGTCCGATCCTGCTGAGGACTCCCCGGGAGCATTCTCTCTCACCGTCGATGTGCGCGAACAAAGCTTTTTGCGCGGTATTCACGAGCGGCGTGCTATTACCGCGGTCGCCGAACTCGTAGCCTCCGGCGAGAACGCCGCGCGCGGCGCCGCCTTCGCCCGGGCGGTATACCGGGCGGACCATTCCGACACGGTTATTTCTCCGGGCGTCTACTATCGGGTTGTTTCCGAAACCGTTGAAGCGCTCTTCGGCGCGATCGAACAGCGCTTGGAGGAAGAGTAAGTGCGCCTGCTTTTCCGGCAATGGGTGTGTCGCTCGCTCTTCGTCTGTACGAGCGCGTTCGCTCTGCACGCGGCCGGTCCCTACAGTGGCGACACCGACGCCGGCAGCGCCGATTGTGAGGCTCACGGTGCCCCGCAGCACGCCGCGGCGGGTCTGACGGCCGGCCGAGACGAACAGGAGAGCCCGGTCCGCGTCCTGTCGATAGATACGGCAATGGACCGAGCGCTCGACGTCTCGGATGACCTTCGATTCGCCGAAAGAGAAGCACAGCTGCACGCCGACCGCTTCGTTCGCGAACGACGTACGTACTTGCCGACGTTGTCGATCTCGTATGCGAGTGACACCGCAATAACGCCGCTGTCGCCTGACAACCGTTCGCAACGCCTTTCGTTGGGGCTTCGTCAGACACTCTACGACCGGGGTGCGCTCTCGCGTGAACGGCGACGCACTGCAGCCGAGCTCGCGCTGCGCCGCAGCGAGGTCGACGAGCTGCGAAGAGACATTGAAACCGAAGCGTGGGAGACCATCGTTCAATTTCAACTGCTCGCCCAACGCGTACGCGCGCGAGCAACAGCGATCGAGGTGGCCGATCGGGCACTCCGGATCGCCGAGGAGCAGTTCGCCCTCGGGCGGATTACCGAACGCGAATTGAACGAATCGCGCGTCTCCGCCGCTGAGCTGGAAGAACAGCTTGGTAGCGACAAGATCGAGCAAACCGCGGCTCGCTTCGAGCTGATTCGCCTTCTGCGTCTCCCCCCGGACGAGATGCTTTCGATCTGCGGCGGTTTCCAGGCGGAATCACGTCCAAAGCCGCTCGACATGAACGCGTCGGGGCTTTTCAATCGAGCGAGTCGCCACGATCTCGAGCTCCGAAGGAGTAGACTCTCGGTGAGACGCGCGACCGAGCAGGCGCACGAGGTCGGTCGGCGATTCCTACCGAAGATCGATGCATCGGCCAGTATTTCGCTCGCGGCAGATACGCTTCCGCTCCGCGACCCGGGCGTTTCGGTGGCAGTCGACTTCTCGTGGTCGGGCGATACGCCGGTTTCGACCGAGGTCACCGCAGCAACCCGTAGCAACGGCGAGGTGCGCAGGGGCGCTCAGGTCGGATTCGAACCGGTACAGAAGACGACCAGCCGTTTGGACGAGGCACAGGCTCTACTCGAGCTTGACCGCAGTCGGGCGTCGCTCGACGAGTACGAGAGCGAGCTTCGGTTTGCTCTCACGCGCGAAATCTCGCTCTTCGAATTGTCCGTCGACAGGTGGCGCTCGGCGCGGCGCCGCCGTGACCTTGCCGAAACACAGGTAGAGATCCTCGAAACGGAAGCCGAGCTTGGGCGCGCCAGACCGATCGACGTACACACCGCGGCAAAATCACTCCTCGAAGCCGAACTGAACGTGCTCGAAATCGCATTCGAGAGCATGACCCGCAGACGCGGTATCGAGGAACTCACCGGTGTGTATTCAGGGGAATTATGAAAAAATCGGGATCGAGCCACCGAGAACCTCGTCGTCGTTCCGGGTTGCTGCACGCGGCGTGTATTCTATGGGCCGTTTCAACCGCACTCGCTTGCGCGCGGGAACAGCCGTCGGTCGAGGACAACGCGGTGCACGCGGTTACTCTGGTGGAACCGAAACTACGCACAATCTCGGACAAAATCGAGACCTTCGGTTCGATCGCCGTTCGTCGAAAGACCGACGTAACCGCCGCAGTCGATGGCATTGTCCGATCGCGACCGTTCGAAGAGGGCGAGCGAATCGCGTCGGGCGCCGTTGTCGTGGAGCTCGACAATGTACAGCTGCGCGTACGGCACCGCCAGGCGCAAAGCGAAATCGAAAGCGCCGAGAGCAGCGTTCTCCTCGCCGAGGCGCGGCTCGCCGAGGCGCGAGAGAACGTGCGTCGTGAGCTCATAGGAGTCGACCGGCGTGAAATCGAACGTGACACAAAAGAGTTCGAACTCGAGCGCCTCTCAGATCGGATCGAACGTGAGAAGCGCCTGAACGAGGTCGGCGGAGCAACCGATGAGGAGCTTCGAGAGTTACACGATCAGCAGGTACGCATGCAGGGCGACTACGAAGCGCTTCTCAAAGAGATCGAGATCCAGTCGCTTGCCTTCAGCGCCGAGGCGATCTCCCGGAAGGGATATCCCGTCCCGCGTACTGAGACCGAGCGCATCGAGCTGCTTCAGACGCTCAGCACACAGACGGAGGCGGCGCAGCTCGCGGTCGCTCGAAGCAGCCTCGATTCCGCGCGCGCCGAGCTCGATTCGGTCGAGCTGCTTCTCGACGAACTCGTTGTCACCGCGCCGCGCCGGGGAACGATCGGAGCCCGCCACGTCGAAGTCGGCGAGCGGGTGCAGGAGGGAGGCGCCGTCGTTTCGATCTTCGAGGAGGACCCGATTCACGCACTCTTACCGGTGCGAGAGTCGGAAACCGGCCTTATCGCCGTAGGGCAGCGGTCGGACATTGTGGTACCGGCGGTATCGGATGAGTACCTTCGCGGCGAGGTAGACCGGATCTCCCCGACCGTCGATCCGCAGAGCGGAAGCGTCGCCGTTCGTGTTGTCGTGGAAAACAGCGAGGGGACGCTGAAACCGGGGATGTTCGTGGAAGGATCGATTGGATACGGCCGTGAGCGGCAAGCGTTGGTCGTCCCCGTCTCGTCGCTGGTTGGCAGCGATGGGCGAAGCGCGTCGGTCTTTGTGGTTCGCGGTGGACGCGCGCTTCGCCGGGAGATAGCGATCGGTGAGGAACGAAACGATCGGACCGTCGAGGTCGAGGACGGTCTTACGGAGAACGAACTCCTGATCGACACACCATCTCCGCTGATCCGGGAGGGCGATCGTGTGCAACAATAGCAAGCCTTGTCTCAGGGCAATGTCTCGCCTTCAGCCGCTCCCGCCTGTAGTAGCCGCGCTTGTCTTGGTCGTCTCGTGCGACCTGGTCGACCTTCACCGACTCGAAGTGCAAACCACCCCCGCCTCCGCACACGAGGTTGTTGGTGCCGATTCGGCGATTCGCGCAACATTCTCCCGGCCGGTTAACGAGGAAACGGTTGAAAGGGCGTTTCTTCTCGAAACCGCTACAGAGGAGATCGAGGTCGATTTTGACTGGTCGCAGGAGGGATTCCGAGCGACGCCCGTTGAGACTCCGAAGCCGGGTGTACCGTACAGGCTGCAACTCGACGGATCGATCGTCGACGAGCGTGGCCTCGATCACGACGTTGATATATACGTACCGTTTTTCTTCGGAAACGATTCACCACGCCCGAACCTTCAACGGAGCACACCGTCTGCGGGTGGCGACATAGGCGTATTCGACCCGGTTCGCCTTGTCTTCAGCATTCCGGTCGACCGCGGTCGATTCGAGGATACGATTGCCGTCACTCCGGATACAGAGTTCGATGTTTCGTGGCACAGCAAAGACACAGTAGTAGAGATCACACCTTCCCGGCAGTGGGAACCGCTAACGGTGTATCGCTGGTCGATATCAAACGATACGGTATCGAAGGACGGGGTACCGATCGCCTCGGCAGCCTCGGGGTCGTTTTTTACGCAGTATGACGCCACGAGTCCCAACCTCACCGAATACCGTTTTGCGAGAATCGACGAGGGAATTGCCGTTGAGACGGACGCGCTCCAGGCAGACGGAGTGGTGCTTCTCGAGTTCTCCGAGGCGGTTCGCTTCGAGTCAGTGCGAAGAGCTCTCACGGTTGCACCCGGCGTTCGCTCGGCCGTAGAACAGAAGACTGATCGGGAGTTTCTCGTTCGATTCGACGAGGAGCTCCGCGGGGGACAGTTGTACGAGATTTCGATCTCCGATGAGCTGCGCGACCTCTCGGGCAATCGCCCGACCGGAGATCAGAGCTTCACCGTAGAGCCGGTTTCAAATCGACAGCTCGTCTCGCGAATCCGAAGCTTCTGGGCAACCGCTTCGGGCGATGGAGTGGTCAACCTGGAGCTGGATGCCGGAGCGAGCGGTTCGACCGAGGCAGGACTTGGTTCACCCGACGGAACAAATACGCTTCAGTTCGAGTTCGATATTCCCTACGAGTCGAAGGCCGCCCGCGACCGTCTCATCGAGGCGGTAGAGCTGCGCGCGCTACTACCCGACCGTGCGGTGAACCCGGACGTAGAACAGGTGCGCTGGCTCGATGGAGGGGCCCGGCTGCGTATGTCGTTCGCCGGATTGATCCCGTCCGACTCGGTTGAGCAACCATCGATCTATCGTCTTCGCCTCGCAGCCGGAAGCTCGAGCGCCCCGGATCGTGCGAGCGGGCTCGAGCGGTCGCTTATCGTATATATCCGTACGGAGGTCGAATAGTGTCGCCTACAGCCTTTTTTCGGTGCAGGATAGCTTCTGCAATGGTATCGGGAGTGTGCCGGGCGAGCGCTCGGAAAGTGGCACTACCGTTAACGCTGATGCTGACCGCCCTGTTCGCTGGTTGTAGATTGACGAACATGGAACCGCTGGAGGTCGTCGGATGGTCGCCGCAAGACCGGCGAGTGACGGAAGCCGGGGACATCGAGGCGATTCTCGTGGAGTTCTCGTCAGATGCGGACCAAACTCGCACCGAACGCGCGTTCACGCTTACCGAGGACGACACAGCGCTTACCGGTCGGTTCTCATGGGAAGAACGCACCATGCGTTTCGTTCCCGATCTGCCGATCGAGAGTGGACGCGACTACCGGATAACGATTACCGGCGATGCTCAGGATGTGCATGGCAACGCACTCGGACAGGACTTCGAGCACGTATTCACCACACGCGTATCCGACACTCGGCCTACCTTAGTTAAAAGCATTCCGCACAACGACGCGATTCTACCGGTCGAAGGAGCCGCGATTACGCTCGATTTCGGTGAACAGGTCGATCGCGCGAGTTTCTACGAGGCATTAGATATTTCTCCGTCGATCTTGTTCTCCGTCTCATGGAATGATTCCGACAGTACCGCAACCGTTCACACCATGGAGACGCTGACACAACAACAAGAGTACACCGTGCGCCTCGACACCCGGCTTGAGAACATCGACGGGAACACACTCGCCGAGGCGGTCGAGCTTAGCTTTCACGCGGAGCAGCCGGGAATAAAGCCGGCGCTTAATGCGGTGCGCGCATCGCACGAACCGGCGCCTGATACATGGCGCGCCGATTATACCGACGAGCCGCTGACCGCGCGGCACTACTCCGCGGAAATCGGGGAGGCGTCGGTTCGTCCAACCGCAGAATGGGAGCGGTTCTGGGGACTTGCGCTCGAGTTCAATACACCGGTTCGTCGGCAGGACATAATTCGGGCAATAGAGTTCGACCCCGAAATCCCGTTCTCGGTTGTGCCTGAGTTTCAGTCGACCTCCGGGTTGTTCGAAATCCTCCCCGATGAACGCTTCGAGTACGATCGCGAGTACACTCTGCGCCTGGCCGGCGATATACGAACCGACCTCGGAGTTGAAACGCGAATCGACCGGTTTATCCGATTTCGCGTCGACGGGGCAGCCTCGCGACCGCCTGCGGTAGGGAGTGTTTTCTTCCTCGAAAACCCGAAGACCGAGAATGTGGTCGGACCGCTTCGCGACGACGACGAGCTTGATCTGTCCGAATACGGAGAAGGTGGAGATACGGGGTTCTTTGATCTGTACGTAACTCCCGGGACCGGAGCGCGCTTCGACCCGCTCGAACTCGCGAGCGCGTTCTCTTTCTCGGTGGACAATGTTGCCGCGGATTTTGAGCTCGTAAACGTGCTCGCAACCGACACAGGAGGCCAGACGAACCTGGAACCGCAACCCGCAGCGGAGCCGGCGAACGACGAAATGATTATCCGTGTACACGCGGTCATTGAAGATCTCGAAAACTCGGGAGTGATTACCGTTTCCATCGACGGCTCGGCGCGCGACTCGTACGATAACGCGCTCGGGCGGACGTGGCAGCGACGGCTGAATCAGGTGTCTTCACGGTGAAGCGTCTAATCGCCGGCGTCCTTCGCAGACCGATCGGCACCGTATCTGTCGCGATCGCAGTGGTGACCGCGGGCGTAGCCGGAATGGCGTCTTCGAGCGTTTCGCTTCTTCCGGCGATTGATGTTCCGGTCATCACCGTCGGCGCCGAGTACGACGGATTACCGGCAGAGCAGATGCGCGAGCTCGTTACGCTACCGCTCGAACGCGGATTATCGGGAATAGCGGGACTACGGGGAATGCAGAGCACGACGCGTGCGGGGACTGTGGTAGTCCGGTTGAACTTCGACTGGGGAACCGAAAGCAACGAGGCGGCATCGGCGATTCGGGAAGCGGTCGACGCGCTCTACCCCTCTCTGCCGAATGCGGTATCGCGACCGACGGTCCGACGCGTCGACCCTGCCGCGCGTCCCGCGATCCGGGTGGCGCTTCACCCGTCGGGAGCTTCCGCTGCGCGGGTCCGTCGTCTCGCCGAACGCGAAATACGCGCTGCCGTTCAACAGCTCCCCGGAGTCGGCTCGGTGGTGGTGAGCGGCGGCGGAGTTGAGGAAATCCATGTAACCGTAGATCAAACGAAGGCCCAGGAGCGGAATCTTGACCTTATCACGATTCGAGAGGCACTGATCGAAGGAAACAGTGAGTACGCCGCCGGCTCGATGGTCGAGGGCGACCTGGAGCTGTTCGTCACTACCGACGCTCGCCTTGCATCGACTGAAGAGCTCGAGCGGGTTTTCATCGCCCGAGACGGGTCGACCGAGCCCGAGGTCGACAATCGGACCGACCCCGTGGCGCTGTCGTCGCTCGCCCGAGTCGAACCAGGCTACGCGCCTCGCAACTCGGTATTTCACGTCGACGGCCGGGAGGCGATAGGTCTTGACATATACTCGATGGTCGACTCGAGTCCTGCCTCGGTAGCCGATCGGGTGAGTGCGGCTATTCCCGACCTGGAACGAAGCTTCGGTTCGTCGACTTCCTTCGAGGTCGTACACGACCAGTCACATTCGGTCCGCCTCGCGCTATCGGAAGTCTCAATTGCCGCCGGGCTCGGGACGGTTGCGGCCTTTCTCGTTTTAATCGTGTTTCTACGCTCGTGGCAAGGGGCTACAATCGTGGCACTTTCAATCCCGACCTCAATCGGGTTTTCCTTCGCCCTCCTCGCAGTCTTCGGCGTTGATCTCAATGTAATGTCCCTCGCAGGACTAGCTATCGGCATCGGGATGGTAGTCGACAACAGCATCGTCGTCGTCGAAAACATGCACGAATACGCCCGCGGTGAAACACTCGATGCAGCACGTTCGACAGCCGCTGTAGTAGAGGTGTCGAGCGCGACCCTGTCCGGCACTTTGACCACCATCGCGGTCTTTTTACCGCTTTACGCGTTACCCGGCGTAGCAGGGCTCCTATACCGGGATCTTGCTACCGCCGTCGTAAGCGCGTTGGTCGCAAGCTATCTTACGTCGATCACCATAACTCCGTTACTCTACACCCGTTTCGCACGCTCTCGGAGCGACGCAGCAGGGGGTGCAAAGCAGCACACGGAGAAATTGTCCGGCACGGCGCCACGGTCCTGTCCGGCCTCCAATTCCAGGCTCGACCGCGTATATCGCTCGCTCCTGTGCGCGTGCCTACGACGACCTGCGACCTGCGCTACCGCGGCCGCCGCGGTCACGATCCTTACCTCGCTCGCGTTCGGTGGCCGCGTACATACCATGGCGGTCGAACCGGTCGATCAAGGCGAGGTTGAAATTTCGTTACGTGTTCCCGTTGACTACTCGGTGGAGGCGTCGGCGCGGCAGAGCGCGTACATAGCCGAAATGCTCGGTAAACTTCACGGGGTACAACGGGCTGTCTCACGCGTCGGAGGTGAGAAGGACGACCCCTGGTTCCTCTCCGATCCGTTCAGCAGCCCGAATACTGCACGGATACACCTGATTCTCGATCGACAAGTTTCGGCTCATCTTCTCGTCGACCGGTTAACAGCCCGTCTCGAAGCCTTGAATATGGACGCGACCGTAGCACTTCCCGAGAGCACGGTAGCACAACTGCTTCGCTTCAACGGCGGCGAGGGTGTCGCAGTGTACGGTGAGTCGCCTGCTATATCACTCGCTCGCGCAGAACGAGTGGTCGCAGAGGCCGAGGCCGGATTCGAAGCCAGGCGGCCGTTGTCGCTCGTGCCGGTCGAACGTCGACAAAGCATCCTCGCAACCCCTAATCGCGCGGTGATCGACAAGCGCGGCATTTCTATCACCGACGCTTCAGTACTTCTTCGTTCGACCGTCGAAGGTGCGAAAGCCGGATCGCTCGTTCGCGATGGAGAGAAGTTCGACATACGACTCTTTTACGGTGACACACAACAGCGCCAAGAGCTGGGTTCGACCTTGCTTATCGGGGGTGTCCCGTTGCACGAAGCTCTTCACATGCAACAGCGGAGCGGGCGTTCGGTGCTTTCGAGACGTTCAAGGCGCGACGTGATCTACATAAAGGGGGCTCAAAATCGGATCGACACCACAGGCCGGCCCTGGATGGAAGATCTCGGAAGAACAACCATCGACGGATTAGCGAGATCGCTGCTTCCTGTCTTTGCCCTCGCAGTTCTCACGATAGCAGCGATTCTTATTCTGCAGTTCGAGAGTCTCGGGCAGGCGGCGCTGGTGCTCTCGGTACTTCCGTTCGCGCTTATCGGCTCGGTAGTCGGGGTAGCGGCAGTCGAGCGACCCCTAACGATGCAGAGCGCGATCGGCAGCCTGGTCCTTATCGGAATGGTAGTAAATGGTGCAATCATGCTTATACAGACCTGGAATCAGGGGCACGATTGCATCAGGCACTCTCGCGGGAGCCGACGAAGCGTTACCGGGCAAATCTCGACGTTACGCGCAAGCGTTGTCCGCGGGGCTCTCCGGCGACTTCGGCCCATACTTATGACCAACGGCACAACGATCGCCGCAATGGTGCCGCTTCTAATCGACCCAGGTATTCGTTCGCATCAGAGTGGACTCGCGGTGGCCATTGTCTCCGGACTGCTCGTCGGAACCGTGGTAACGCTCTTCGTCCTCCCCCCATGTTATTTCGCAATCGGAACGCGAGTAATCGTCCGTAACGGGCAAACACACGCGGGCATCGACGCGACGCGCAAGACCGATGCGCAAGAATAGCGCCGGCTCGCGGGCATTTCGGAGTCGCGTTGTGCTTGCCCTTTTAATAACAGCTGCGTTGCTTCTTTCAATGGACCTCCAATTCGGAGCCCAGCCGCCGGATGGTTCGCGAGTCGTATCGGTAATAATTCGTCACGAGGGTGTCGAGCCCCGGGAGCTCGAGCGACTCATAACAGACCCGCTCGAAAGACACCTCTCCGGAACACCAGGTATCGAAGCGATTCGAAGCGGCACGGAAGCTGGTCGTGTGAGAGTAGGCGTATCTGTCAGGCACAATGAGTCGGTTGACGACGTCTACGACGAGATACGCGACAAGGTCGAAGTGCTCTACGAACAACTACCCGATGCGGTCCAGCGTCCGCGGATTGTTCGTGGAGATACCGAAACACTCCCGGTTGCCGTACTCTCGGTGAAGCAGGCTGGACGATCGCTCGGTGAGATTCGGCGACTCGCCGAGGACGAGCTTCGGCGAGAGCTCGAACGCATACCCGGGGTCGGGGAGGTAAGGGTTAGCGGCGGATCGATCGAGGAGGTACATATCGATGTTAACCCCTCCATCCTGGCCTCGACGGCGATCGACTGGCGAGATCTCTCGCAACGAATGAACGACCGGCACGCGGTACGAAGTGCAGGCGTGTTTCGTAGCGACGCGAACGCGTTCCCGGTATTACTGGATTCACGACTCGATAGCTACGAACGGTTACACAATATCGAAATGGGCGCGGGCACGGGCACCATGCCCCTCGGGCGCATTGCGTCGATTCGCGCCGGCGAACGCAAGCCACGGACAATAAGCAGAATAGACGGCGACCAGGCGATTCTCCTCAGCGTGACTGCCGCCTCCGAGGCGAATATCATCTCCATGGCGGGACGGATCGAGGTTCTTCGGAATCAATGGACGCGCGAGCGAGGAATCATCACGGAGGTGCTCGCCGACACCGGAGGCGACGCTCGCTCCGCGGTCGGGCGTACCCTCGCTGCACTTACGGCGTCCCTCCTATCGGTCCTCATAGTGGTCGCCGTTGGCTCGGGCTCGCCCTCGCGTGCTATCGAAACCGCGCTTGTAATTCCGACCGCTGTGCTCTTCGCTGCGGCCACTTTCGCATGGTTGGAAATACCGCTTGACGCCCCGATGCTCGCGGGCTTCGCGGTCTCCTCCGGCCTGATAGTCGACACAGCAATTGTACTGAATAGAGGAGGCGGGCGCACCACCAGCTACGCGGTGGCTACCTCGGTTGTGACCACCGTTGCTTCGCTTCTGCCCTTCCTGTTCTTCCCCGACATTTTCGGAAGCGCTACGGGTATCGCCGCTGCCTCGGCTGTGCTTGTCGCCATTTCTTTCCCTGTGGCGCTTCTCGTGCGCGCATGCCGTTTTTTTTCCGACGTCAGCTATCCGCCTTTCGCGATTCCCCGGCGTCTTTCGAGTCTCTCGCTGCGGCATCCGGTGCTCGCGCTCACCACGGCCGTCGTTGTCGTAATTCTCACCGCTGTTTTCGCATTCCGCGCCGGCTCGAGCCCGAGCGCCGTGACATCCGCGAAAGCACTGAGGATTCACGTCGAGTTCGAAAGCGGCGCATCGGTGCAATCGGTCGACCGGCGCTCGGCAAAGATCGCAGCGCGCTTGGGGAAGCTTGACGCTGTCAAACGTATTGAGTACGTCGCACGGCGAGACAACGCCACCATCGCGATCGAACCGGCAGGAACAAAGGCGTCCGGCCAGATTACCCGCGCCGTCGAAAGGCTCGACGCCGAAGCAGCCGATGCAACGCTTCGGATGCTTTTGCCACCGGGCAGCTCGCAGGGGATCACGCCGGTCGAGCTTGCTGTCACGGGTCCTGATCGCGAACAAACGAGAGAGCTCGCAACGTCGCTTGCCGGAATCCTTACAGAACAACAGACCGACATCGAAGCCGACGATAGAACCCTTTCGGGAAGGAATCGGGCCGAATCGGTCGTTCTCCATTTCAAGGAGGATCCACCTGCACTCGTGATAGAACCGGATCGCGAACGGCTCGCTCGCTCGGGGCTTTCCGTCCGTTCGATAGGCGACACGGTTCGCTGGGCACTTCATGGTCCGGTTGTACTCAAATGGCAAACCGGAGCCGACGAGCTGGATGTGCGTTTAAGGGCTCGACGGGAACAAATGACTACGCGCAGCGACCTCGAATCACTGTTGATCCGAAGCGGGAACTCGTCGTCGGTTCGGCTTCATTCGGTGGCACGCATCGGCTCTACCGAACGTCCTGCAAGAATCGACCGCTATAATCGGCAGCGCGCCTCCTTCATTACCGCTATGTATCCGATCCGAAGTATCGAAGGGACAATGGAGACGCTAAACGCAAAGCTCGAGTCGCATCCAATGCCGCCGGGGTACGCCGTGCAGGTAGACCTCCGATATCGGCAACTCATCGGGCGCTACAGACTGCTTTGGGGCCTCCTTGCCGTAACCGCCATTGCTATCGTGCTGCTGGTAGCCGCAGCGTCTGAATCGTTGCGGGTAGCGGCAGCCACCCTGCTTTTCATACCACCGACGGTCTCCCTTACGATTCTGCCGTTTCTGATACATGCAGCTCCTCTCCACTTAGGAACTGTAGTCGGTGCGGTAATATTCATCGGCATCGCGGTGAACAATTCTGTTCTGATCGGCTTTCACGCCGTGGGAACGACGGTGGAACTCGCAATACACAAGCGGGCGCCGGATCTCCTGCTCGCCGGATTTACCACATTGCTCGCAGCGGTTCCCCTGCTCCTGTTGACCTGGGAAACGCCCGGGACCGAAGTCGCGAACCGGATCGCCCGCGTACTGGCAAGTGGGACG
>JBKGYS010000004.1:0-45191 GCA_046545955.1 Spirochaetales bacterium
CTAAGTGTATTACCGAATCGATACATCTTCCTGGTCTACACGGATCGAAGTGATCGACAGTCTCAGCGGCAGTCACCTCGGTCATGTATTCGAGGATGGCCCTGATCCCACCGGGCTTCGCTATTGCATGAATTCAGCGGCGCTTGTGTTCGTCCCCTACTCGGAGGATCCGCCGGAGAACTTGTACGACTGGGATGGAATCATGGACGCTGACCTTGCCTCCGGGATTGAGAGCCCGGACCTGACGCCGCGCTCGTAAGATAGCGCCTCGGGGCGGGTGTGGCGCATTCGCATTCGTGCAGACTCAGTTCCATGCGTAGTGCACACCCGATGGTCGGGACGTGAGGCGTCCTATTGTTGTTCCTGAAGAAGTATCGCGCTTCGTGGATTCAGCCAGATAGGCTCTGCAGGCTGGACGTGAAGGCCGTTTTTCATCCCCGGGCCGCTCCAGCGGTTATCGGAACTATCGAATAGCACCTGGAAAAACGCGTCGTTCCTCTCGAAGTGAGCCTGCCGCACCTGCGACGCGAAGTTGAGAAGCGTGACGATCAAACCTTCCGAGGTGGCTCTTGCAATGGCAATAACGTCGTCTTCGGACTCAACCGACAGCCGCGCACGCAACGGAACAGCGTCGTATTCGAAGTCGGCCGGCAGATCTTCCGGGGGTCCGAGAACGGCTCGAATGGTAGGCTCATCCGGTGGTAACGCGGCGACATACCTTCGTAATCGAATTAGCTCGCGGTGTAAGCGAAATAGACACGCGTTTCTCGGCGAGGCCGAAGCCTTGCCGAGGTCAATTTTACTTCGTTCAAACGCTTCTGCGGACTGCGGGTCAGGAACGGTTTCGTCTTTCTGAAGGAACTCGGAGAACCCTTCCTTCCGGCCGGTTCTGACGGCGTGTATAAGATCCGGATCTGAGTGACTGACGAAGTACTCGAACGGAGCGGTCTCCCCGTATTCCTCTCCCATGAACAGCATGGGGGTATAGGGGCCAAGGAGAACCGATGAGGCGAGTAGTTTCAGTGTTTCGAGGTCGGCCGACGCTGCGAGCCTGTCTCCCCGAGCACGATTGCCGATTTGATCGTGATTCTGAGTATATACCACAAACTGTCGCGGAAGCCGATCGGCAGCGCTGTTTCCGAACGTTCGTTTGTAGTAGTGAGAGTACGTTCGAGCGAGTACGTAGGCTTCCGCGAACGCTTTACGGATATGCTCGAGTTCCCCGAAGTCCACGTAGTAGCGGTCACGCTCGCCGGTCACATAGGCATGAAGGGAATGGTGTAGATCGTCGAGCCATTCAGCCTGTATGCCGGCTCCCCCCCGATCTCGCGGAGTGATTACTCGACTATCGTTTTGAAGGCTTTCGGCGATAAGAATTCGCCGTCGGCCGCTGCGAATGCTCACCCGTTCGGCTTCCGCGGAGAGCTCGGAGAGAATCGGCACCGCGCTCGCGTCGAACAACGCGTGGACGGCGTCGAGGCGAAGACCATCGACCTTGAAATCTTCGAGCCAGAAGCGGAGGTTCTCGATGACGTAGCGCCGTACATGATCGCTGTACGGGCCGTCGAAGTTCAAAGCTTCACCCCAGGGGGTAGAATAGAAGTCGGTAAAATACGGGCCGAAGTCTCGAAGGTAGTTACCTTCCGGCCCCAAGTGATTATAGACGACATCCAGATAGACGGCGACTCCCTTCGCGTGGGCGGTTTCAACGAAACCCGCAAGGCCGGCCGGTCCGCCGTAGGCGGTATGTACGGCAAATGGGTAGACGCCGTCGTACCCCCAGTTGCGCTGCCCGGGAAAGTGAGCTACCGGCATGAGTTCGACCGCGTTAATTCCCAGGTCTTTCAGGTAATCGAGATGAGCCGCTGCAGCTGAGAATGTACCGGCCGGTGTGAATGTGCCCACGTGGAGCTCGTAGAGGATCAGATCGGCGAGGGTCGGTGGTTGAAATCCATCGTCTTCAATTACGGCATCGTGCGGTCGAATTACCTCCGAGGGGCCATGGACGCCTCGCGGTTGCAATCGGCTGGCCGGATCGGGTCGATCGACGCGGTGGTCGAGGGTGTAGAAATACTGAGCACCGGGCTCGACTCTCGTGTCGGTGGCGTGCCAGTACCCCTCTTCGTCGTTATCCATCGAAATGCGCCGGTTTTCCGGCGAAACTATATGAACCTCAACGCTCTGCCGGTTCGGAGCCCAGACCCGAAAGGTAGTGCCGGAACCGGGAATATACGTACTTCCGATTGTCATAGTATCCTCGCACAAAGCTTCGCCACCCGCGGCACGCTGAAAAAAGCCGGCGGGAGGGCGGTTGCATTCGTCCGTCGACTGAATCTACGCGTCGACGATGTAAGAGATCCCCTCGAGAGGAATCGATACCCAGTCAGGCCGGTTGTCGATTTCGTACCCGAGCTCGTAGATAGCCTTCTCGAGCAGGAACAGATCGAACAGAATCTGTCTGTCTTCCGGCTCATCGGGGATAAGCCCGGCGCCTGCTATTGTTTCGAGATAGCTCTCGAGGAACACGCCTGCAACGCAGCGGTACCACGGTTCTATCCATTCTTTCAGGATTTCCCGGTCCTGATCCCCGAGCCCGCTCAGCGCGAAGTATCCCGACCATGCCGCGTAGTGGAAGCTTCTTACCATTCCCGCGACGTCGCGGAAGGGCGAGAATTTCAGTCGCCGCTCCCCGAGCGGGCGTGCCGGCTCACCCTCCATGTCAATGATTACGAAATCGCGGCCGGTGTACAACACCTGCCCGAGATGATAGTCGCCGTGGATTCGAATTTTTCGCGCGTTAATCTTGTGATGACGAACCGACGAGAGTCGATCGGTTATAGCCGACTCGTTGTCGAGTATTGTCTGCAGCTGTGCCTCGGTTTCCTCGCTTGATTTCTTTTTTACCCGTCGGACCTGCTGGAGAACCCGCTTTAGAAGGCTGCGCGCACTTTGATAGATCCCGCGCTGGTAGTGCAGCGAAAACGCCTCGGGTTTAAATGCATCGCCGCCTGTCTCGTGCGCGAGCGCCCTGTGAAGCTCTGCGGTTCGTTGACCGAGCAGGCGAATCATTTCGAGGTAGAATCCATCCACCATATCGACAAACTGTTCTTGGAGCTTTTCCGAGCGAAACTCGAGAAGCCCGCCCTCGCTGGGTGCGAGCTTTCCCGGTTCCGCGCGCTCGCCAAGCACCTGCTCGTAATACCGGGAAACCGCCCCGAGGCTGAACTCCCACGCATCGCCTTCATTGCCGATCTGGTTAACGAGCAATCCTGCTGCCGCCTGCGTGGTACCCGCCTCGTACTGAAGATGTCCTCGGTACTCCGGCACAATTCCCGAGGCGGTGGTGGAGGCAAGGGCACGAATAAGCTCCACGTCCGGGTTCACGCCGTCTTCGAGCTTGCGATAGAGCTTCAGGAAATGCTCGTTATTATAGACAATAGACGTATTCGACTGTTCCACTCCCAGCACTTTGCTCGTTTGAAGCTCCTCGTCGGTCGGCCTTCGACTTCTCGTATCGGTAATTCCCGTGACGGTTCCGGACGTTCCCTTCAGCCGTCGCTTTCGTCGAATGGTCTCGAGAAGTGTGGCACGGAAAGCCGGGTCGAACACCCCGTCGATAATCACCCCGTTTTCTCCCGATACCGTGGCCGTGGTTACGACCGACTGCGGAATCTCGTTTACACGTTCGTCCGCCTCGATACCAGTGAGAAGGGTAAGCGGAATCTGGTAGTACTCGGTATCCTGGTCGGCGTATTCCATTCGAAGTACGAGAAGCCAGCTGTGACCGAGCGCCTGATTATCAATAATGGCCGCCTTACGCAGTTTACGCCCTTTGCTTCGGAACCAGCGGCGGTGTTTCATCCAGGTCGGAAGAACATACTCGGCAAGCGTGGTGCGTAGTTTCGAGGAGAAGCGCTTCCAGTCAGTGCTTGTAATGGTAATCGGCGAGACTTCCTCCACGCGCCCGTGATCGGGCGACGGTACAACTTCGAACCAGTAGTAATCGTGGCTTCCGATGGTAACGTTGTAGTCGTCTTCGCGGATGTGTGGAAACTCGTTCTGGCCGAACACCTCTCGCACGGTCCATCCCGAAAATTCGCGGAGTTGGAGATCGGCGAGCTGCACATGGTGCGACAGATTTACAACCACGAGCATAACCTGTTCATTCCCGTTGTCATCCTCGAGTCGTCTGACGAACGAGAGAACGTGCGTGTTCGAGGACGGTACGAACTCGATTGTGCCGCGACTGAACGCGGGGTAGCGTTTGCGGGTTGCGATGAGCCGTTTCATCCACCACAGCAACGAGCTGGTATTCTGCTGCTGAGTTTCAACGTTTACCGATTCGTAGTGATACTCCGGGTCGATAATTACCGGCAAGTACAGTTGCTGCGGGTTTGCCTCCGAAAACGCGGCGTTGCGATCGGGACTCCACTGCATAGGCGTGCGCACACCGTCACGGTCACCGAGATACACGTTGTCGCCCATGCCGATTTCGTCACCGTAATAGACAATCGGCGTGCCCGGAAGCGAAAAGAGGAGTACGTTCAAAAGCTCGATAAGCCGCCGGTTATTGTCGAGAAGTGGAGCGAGACGACGGCGTATACCAAGATTAATACGCTGTCGCTTATCACGAGCGTAAACCTGATACATATAGTCGCGCTCCTCGTCGGTAACCATCTCGAGGGTCAGCTCGTCGTGGTTGCGAAGGAATATACCCCACTGCGCGTTCTCGGGGATGGACGGGGTCTGTTCGAGAATGTCGATGATCGGGAAGCGATCCTCTCGCTTAACGCCCATGAACAAGCGCGGCATGAGCGGAAAGTGAAAGCTCATGTGGCATTCATCCCCGTCACCGAAGTATTTCACCGCATCTTCGGGCCACTGATTGGCCTCGGCGAGAATCATCCGGTTTTCGTATTTCGAGTCGAGGTGGGCCCGAAACTCTCGCAGAAACGCGTGTGTTTCGGGAAGATTCTCGCAGTTGGTCTCCTCGCGCTCGTACAGGTATGGGATCGCGTCGAGTCGAACCCCGTCGACACCCATCCCAAGCCAGAAATCAAGGATTTTCTTCACCGCATCCCTCACATCGGGGCTGTCGAAGTTGAGGTCAGGCTGATTCGAGTAAAAACGGTGCCAGTAGTACTGACCGGCTTCCGAATCCCACGTCCAGTTCGACCGCTCATAGTCCTGAAAGATGATTCGGGCGTCAGAGTATCGACTCGGGTCGTCGCTCCAGACATAAAAGTTGCGGTATCGGCTCTCGCGGGGTGCTTTTCGTGCCCGCTCAAACCAGGGGTGCTGATCGGAAGTATGGTTGATGACAAGCTCGGTAATGACTTTTATGTCCCGCTTGTGAGCCTCGGAGAGAAATTTTTTGAAGTCTCGCAGGCTCCCGTATGCTTCGTGTACGCTCGTGTAGTCGGATATATCGTATCCGTCGTCGAACCACGGTGAGGGATAGAACGGAAGTAGCCACACGGCGGTCACTCCGAGGTCGGCGAGGTAGTCGAGTCGGCTCGTCAGGCCGCGAAAGTCACCCATGCCGTCGCCGTTGGAGTCGCGAAACGCGCGAACGTGCAATTCATAGATGACAGCATCCTTATACCAGTCTGCGTGATCGGGCATTAGTTCATAGCTCCAGGAATTGTAACCGAAAACACGTGAGCGTTGAGATTCCGGGGATCGAGCATGACGAAATTCCATGCGTCGCGCCACGTGTAGCGTTCCCCGCTCAAGAGGTCGGTAAGGTAGAGTGGGATGTCTTCGCTGCCGGCGAGAGTAGCCGACGAGACATCGACCCAGCCGCTCTGGGTATTCTCGGTGTCGAAATTGACCACCATAAGCGTCAGGTCGATAATTCGGCCGTCTACGGATTTTTCAAGCTTGGAGTAGCAAAGCAAGGCCGGATTGTCGGTATCGTGAAAGCGGATGTTATCGGTGCGGGCGAACGAGGCATGATCTTTGCGTATCGCATTCATCCGTTTGAGCAGCCACGAAAGGCTGTGGGGCGCCTTTAGATCCCACGTGCGGATTTCGTACTTCTCGGAGTGATTGTATTCTTCGCTTCCCGGCTCGCGCGGCGTGTGTTCCTGCAGCTCGAAGGCGGGCCCGTACACTCCATAATTGGAACTTAAGGTCGATGCAAGAACCAACCGGATAATAAAGGCGCCGCGACCACCGCTCTGCAGCGTCTCGTGCAGAATATCCGGTGTATTGGGCCAGAAGCTTGGGCGGAAGTGCCATTTTATCGGCGCCGAGGTCAGCTCCTCCACGTATTCGCGCATGACCGAGGCGGTATTCCGCCATGTGAAGTAGGTGTAGCCGAGCGAAAAGCCGAGTTTTCCGAGACGGTATTTCACGTTCGGGCGGGTAAACGCTTCGGAGAGCAGGATTACACCGGGATCACGGTCGCGTAGCTCCGAAATGCACCATTCCCAGAAGGGAAACGCCTTGGTATGCGGATTGTCGACGCGAAATATACGAACGCCCTGATCCATCCAGTAGACAAACACATCGCGAAGCGCCTGCCATAACCCGTGCCAGTCTTCGGTTTCGAAGTTCAGTGGATAGATGTCCTGGTACTTCTTCGGAGGATTCTCGGCGTACTGAATCGACCCATCCGGGCGCTGATTGAACCATTCCGGGTGCTCGCTCACCCACGGGTGATCGGGAGCACACTGAAACGCGATATCGAGTGCGATCTCGAGCCCTTGCGCCTTGGCACCCGAGACGAGCCGGCGGAAGTCGTCGATTGTACCGAGTTCCGGATGTATGGCCGTGTGCCCACCCTCCGAGGATCCAATCGCCCATGGAGAGCCGGGGTCACCCTCGCCGGGATTGAGTGAATTATTCGGACCTTTGCGGTTTTTTCGACCGATGGGGTGAATCGGTGGAAGATAGAGGATATCGAAGCCGAGATCGGCCACGTACGACAAGCGCTTTTCAACGTCTGCGAAAGTCCCGTGCCGTCCGGGCTCATCGGCGGTCGAGCGGGGGAAAAGCTCGTACCAGGCGGCAAAGCGTGCCCGCTCGCGCTCTACCTGAACCGCAAAGGTAGTATCGGTGAAGGTTGCAAATGTACGAGCTCCGTATGTGTACCATGGTTGTTCGATGGCAGCCGATAAGGCTGCCTCGATCGCCTGCTCGCTTCCGGCGTGCTTGTCGAGCAACTGCGCGACCTGTTCGAGTGACGCGGCCGCCTGCGAGTCCGGTTTCGCCGGCACTCCGGCAGCCGCGGGTGTGCCTTCGTGTGCCCGGCCGGCGGCGCTTCTGAGAAGCCCGGCCAATTCCCTCTGGTCGAGAACCGATTCGACGTTCGCGTCCGATTTCTTTCGAATTGCGTATCGAAGAGTTGCAAAGTGATCGATCCAGCTTTGAATGCGGAACTCCCACGTTCCGATCGTATCGGCGGTGAATGTCCCTTCAAAGTGGTCGTTTCCAACCGGGGCCAAAAATGACTCTCGCCAGGCGGTTGCACCACGTTTCGTAGATGACCGGTAGCGAACGACCGCGGTGACCACGTCGTGACCATCTGCGAAGATATTCGCTTCAACGGGTACGGGTTCTCCGACAATATGTTTTGCAGGAAAACGGCCCCCGTTTACCGAGGGGGTTACTGCCTCGATTACGGTACGCTGCCGCGATGAGGTGCGGACATGCTCTTTGTCGATTCTCGATACGCTCATGTTTCTCCCGAAGATACAGGAATCGGGCGGGTGTTGTCACTCGAACGATAGCCTTACGACTTGACCCAACATCGGTGAGGTAGTGATATTTAGGCGGTTATGGATGAGTTCGTACAGATCCCCTTATTTCCGCTCGGCGTAGTACTTCTGCCGGGATTGCCGTTGCCTCTGCATATCTTTGAAGATCGCTATAAGGATATGATCAGAGACTGCCTCGAGCACAGCCTCGAATTCGGTGTGGTATACTACGACGGGAATAAGCTGAGAAGTAACGGCTGTGCCGCCCGGATAGAAAAGGTGCTCAAAGAGTACGAGGATGGCCGGATGGACATAATGTCGATCGGTACGAGGCGGTTTCGGGTCTCGGGCATCGACTCGTCGCTTAGCTACCTTCAGGGCAAATGTGAGTTTTACGGCGATAGCGACAGCGACTCAACGGACCTGAACTCAGAGCGCGAGCGGGCACTCGAAGCGCTTCGAAAGTTCGCCGAGTTCAGCGAACGAAGCATTGATACGGAAACGCTCTCTACGCTCGATTCTACCTCTCTCTCCTTTCTCATCGCGGGAACCGATGCATTCGGTGCGCCCGAAAAACAGCGGCTTCTCGAAATAGACTCGACCCGGGAAAGACTGCAAAAGTGTATACAGGCACTCGAGCGCACGCTCGAGCGGTTGCGGCTGAACGAAGAAATCAAACAGATCATCGGGACCAACGGTCATATTCCGGATGCGTTCGGAACCTGATCCCGCTCGTAGACGAGACCCGCTCCGGAAACGCGTAAGCGTGTGCGCCGGCAGAGCGTACTCGTGCTCACCGGTCACCCCGAGCGCGGCACCGCCGTCATGACTCGACGTACGGTGTAATATGTGCGACCGTCTATCTCGCGTATGAACAACGGAGATTCTGTGGATCAAGGTAAGGTGACTTCGGCCGATGGGCGATTTGAATGGGGCGTCACGGCGATCGTATCGCTACTGGTAACCGCATTGGCCGGTGGCGTTGGTTCAGCCGGGCTCTTGAACGCTGCAGCAGCGGTGTCGATCGCTTTGGTCGGTCTGCTTACCGGTGTTCTCGCGTTGGGCAAGCTGTGGAAATACTCGAGCGAACTCGCCGAACGGTGCCGAGAACTCCAAAGAGCAGAGGAGGAGTGGGAACGCGTTGCAGGGGCAGTCGATCGACTTCTCGAGGGAAACGACGAGCAGGTAAGCTCTCTGATTGCGGGTATTCGCGACGGGCTACATATAAACGATACCGTGCAACAGCAGGTAGATGAAATTGACGAGGGAGCCGGCAAGCTCGGTGCATCGGTCAAGGAAAGCTCGCGAGCGCTCGAAGAAGTGCGGAAACGAGTGGACACGTTTAACGAACAGGTCGAGTCCCAGTCGAGTGCGGTTATCCAAACATCGACCTCAATAGAACAGATGAACGCCAATCTCAACAGCGTGTCCGAGGTCGTCAACAAGCGTCGCGAACGCGTAGATGAGCTTGTAAGCAGGTCGCAGGAAGGCGAAGCGCAGGCCGAGAAGACCAACGCGGTGATCGAACACATTAATGCCCGTGTCGACGACATGATGTCGGTTATCGGCGTGATCGACGACATCGCCGCGCGTACGAATCTGCTTTCGATGAACGCGGCTATTGAAGCCGCGCACGCCGGGCAGGCCGGGGCCGGATTCGCGGTTGTAGCGGACGAAATCCGCAAGCTCGCCGGGTCCACGGCAGAGAACGCGCGAGGAATCTCGGCAACACTTCAGAAGACCGTCGATGAAATAAGCGAAGCGCGTGATCTCGTGGCCGAGAGCCTCTCGTACTTTCGCGGATTCCGGACGGAGGTTCAGGAAGGCTCGGAGGCGTTTATTTCCATCGAACAGGCCACCGGAGAAATTGCCGGTGGCAGCGGCGAGATCCTGAAGTCGGTGTCGACGCTTCGCGACGTCACCGGGGAGATACAGGCTGCCGCTTCAGACATCGAGAATCATATCCGTGGAATCCACGAAAGGCTCGAAGGAATGATCTCGGTGAGCGAACTGACCGACGAGAGTTCCGAACGAATCGACGGGGTGCTCAAGCAGAATAACCAGGTGCTGAGTCAGCTCACCGTCACGAGTCTTGACTCGGTGTACGCGGTGAACGCCCTTCGAAGCAGCTTACACACGAATGGAGCGGAAATGATGAGTGCGCGGATCACCGCGTTGCATTATCTCGGCTGGGCGAGTCGCGCACGGCAAATGATCGACTCACGTTCGACCGAGGTCGAACAGTACCGCGTGCCGAATGCGGAAAACAGCTGGGTATACAAGTGGCTTACCTCCGGTCCGGGACGAATACTGCAGGGACACGAAGAGTACGAGGCGTTCCTTTCTGTACATCGCGAGTTCCATGCGGCGCTCGAGGAGGTTATCGTACTCGCCGAGAAGTATCCTGAAGAACATCGCACGCCCGAGCAGGATATCGAACTGGAGAAAGCCTACCGTACTATGCTCGCCGGCATGGAAGAGCTATTGAAAGTACTCGAAGGGCTCGGTGAGCTGCTCGAACGCCGCTGGACCGAACTCGTTCGAGAGACTACGCGGCTCGAGCGTACAAGCTGAAGCGCCGGTTTCAAAGTGCGCGGTAGCCTCGCGTGCGAGGTGGGCGGGGGGTGATTGTACTCTAAGCGGCGCAATCGCGCCCGCGGCGAGCGAGCCCGATTGCGATTCCCGCACGGATTAGAGAAACGATGTTATTCCGCAGAGCTTTCGCCGGTGGATTGTGAGCCACCTGCGGTAGGCAATGCCTCGAACGACCGGTAGCCGATAAGCAGAATCATGGAACTCAGTCCGGCATAAATACCGCCGAGTAGCAACCCGATTAATCCTCCGACTGCCGGTATAAGGTTAAGAATGGACGCAACAACCGCGTATACAACGCCGATTGCAAGCAGCAGCAGAAACAGTATTGCTGTCTCGCCGAAATTGCCGGTGACAATATTGTAGCTGCGCTTCAGCGCGGGCAACGGTTCGAGCCCTCCGCCTACTACAGCGACGAACGTGAACATCAGCAGATACGCGGCGATAAGACCCGGGAGCAAGAGGAGAGTGGTGCCAATTCCGACGAGAATGCCTACGATTGCGGCCGCGATTACAAGCGCTACAAACCGGCTGCGAATTCGCTCGAACGCGTCCCGGAAGCTTGGCTGATTGCCATCGGCGAGCTGGTGGGCGATCGCCAAAGTCGCTCCGTGGCCGATCAGCAGAACTACGGAACTGAGCGCGCCGAATACCATATTCACCCATAGCGACTGCCCGGTAAAAAAGGAACCGAGTATCTCCGCCGGGCCGGAAGCGGCCTGGATTTCTACCGTCTGTGCGCCGCTTGCAAGCCCGCCTAAGAGGGTAATGAGCCCTGCAAGCAGCGTCGCCACAACGGTTGGCACAAACAGCTGATAGTGCGTTTTACTTAAACTGACCGACTGGCCGAGCGTTTCTTTCGCATTCATATTGATAACTCCTAATATCTTCTCGAGATTCAGAATATCGTCTAAGAAGCTTTTCGTCTATTCAATCACGAAAAATGCGGTTGTAGAGGTCGATCTGGACCGGAATACTGAATACCAACCCGGCGCCTGTCGATGCGCCCGCCATCGCGCGTCCGCTCTTTTCCTCGGTTGTCGAGGCTGCGCTCGTGGTAACAAGAAATGTCCCAATGACTCCCCCGGCGGCAGTAATCAGAAGGTCGCGCCCTGAAGCCTCTCCGAAGCCCATCATATCGGCCGCTTCCTTGGCCAGGCCGGCGGCAAGCGCTGACCCGAACGCGGTCGCGGCAACAGCGCCCGGGCGCACCTGCCCGCCTCTCCGGGAAAGCAGGAGCGAGGAAATACCACCCGAAAACATTGCCGCGCTGAAGCCGGCGGTTAGGTGCAGGGTGTCAGCTCGCGAGCCGGTGTCGACCACCCTGGTGTTGCTTGAGGTGTCGAACAGCCTAATGCTGCTTGAGGTGTCGAGGACCCTGGTGTTGCTTGAAGTGTCGACCACCCTGGTGTTCTCGCCGACCGCGGGCGTTGGCAGAAGGCAAACCACGACCGCGATCGCTAACCCGCGCACGAACCGTCTCATACGCTTTACAGTATAGCGTGAAGGCAACGAAATATGGAGCCTCCGGCGAGCACTCGCGACTTGACCGGGGCAAAAAAGCCGGTCTATTCTCTTGCTCAAGCTTTACGGAGGCAGGATTCATGATAAGTGCAACCAACCACACGTTTCGCGATGACGGTCCGCAGGCTCCGGTGGAGCGTCCTGCCGCGTGTTCGTAAAAGCGTCCCGTTAGGGTCCTGTCCCTTCGGCCTTAGAATCACCTTCGCTTTCCACCCGACAGCGCGGCGCGCGAAAGACCTCATCTCGTTTTTCCAGCAAAAATAGCGGGTGTTTGTGTTCCGACACACTCGGTGTTCCGACACCTTCCGTGTGCCGACACACTCGGTGTTCCGACACTTTCTGTGTTCCGAGCGCTGCACCCCTCGACGGCCGGGCAATCCGCCCCGCCGTTTCTGTCACGTGGAGGTGCTATGAAACCGTCCAGAGTTCTGCGTCTGAGCCTTGGAGGCTCGGTATACATCTATCTACTCGCAATTGTCTCGGTTGGGCTTGCCTCAGTCGGCGGTTACGCCAGTCCTCTCATCGTGCGCTTCGCGGTCGACAGCGTGCTCGGAGGCGAGTCCGCCTTTCTTCCCGCGGCGATCGCCGGGTGGCTATCACGGCTCGGAGGTCCGGTAGCGCTCCGCGAGGGATTGTGGATCGTTGCCGCAGCCATTATTACCATTACGATGCTCACCGGCGTGTTCAGTTTCCTGCAGGGACGTCTCGCTGCGGTTGCCGCTGAGGATATGGCGCTGCGCTTGCGCGAACGGCTGTATGACCACCTCCAGCACGCGCGGTACGAGTATCACGTCGGCGCGGAAACCGGGGATCTCGTACAGCGGTGTACCTCCGATGTTGAAACGGTTCGCCGCTTCATCGCGATTCAGTTCGTCGAAATCGGCCGTGCCGTCTTTATGGCCGCCGTTGCGCTGCCGGTGCTTTTCACAATGCACGCGCCGCTGGCACGCGTATCGGTAGTAGTAATTCCGTTTGTGTTTGTTTTCGCCTTTGTTTTCTTTCGCAGAGTTCAGACCGCGTTTCGCGCTGCCGACGAGGCCGAGGGAGCGCTCTCTACGGTACTGCAGGAAAACCTTACCGGAATGCGCGTTGTCCGCGCGTTCGGGAGGCAACGGTTTGAAGCCGATAAGTTCGATGTCCGCAACCGCGCCTACCGCGATCTCGTGTACCGCCTTATCAGGCTTCTGGCCTGGTACTGGAGTACGAGCGATTTCCTGAGTATTACCCAGATCGGCGCTATTGTTGTGGTTGGAACGCATCAGGCGGTTGCCGGCGAAATAACCATCGGGATTCTTCTGACGTTCGTAACGGTTGAGACGATGTTGCTGTTCCCGATCCGCCAAATGGGGCGAATTCTTGCGGATATGGGGCGGACGAGCGTTGCGCTGCGGCGAATAGGAGAGGTGCTCGAACTCCCGCGCGAAACCGATGATTCGACGCGAGGCGACAGGCGCCGTTCAAAGTCGTTGCGACCGGAAATAAAAGGCGCTATCGAATTCGCGGACGTGAGCTTCGCCTACGCAGAGCGACCGATTCTGAAGAAGGTGAGCTTTCAGGTGGCGCCGGGACAGACGGTCGCTATTCTCGGGCCGACAGGGAGCGGAAAATCGACGCTCCTGAGTCTTATTAGCCGTCTCTACGACTACGACTCGGGCTCGATCCGTGTCGACGGGGTCGAGCTTGTAGACATCGAACGCGCGTGGATTCGGTCCCACGTTGGATTCGTGCTGCAGGAGCCGTTTCTGTTTGCGAAGACCATCCGCGAGAATATACGGCTTGCCGACCGAAACGCACCCGACAGCGCCGTCTACAGCGCTGCGCAGACGGCGGCGGTGCACGATGTAATCGAGCGCTTCGATTCCGGCTACGACACGCCGGTGGGCGAGCGCGGGGTAACGCTTTCCGGCGGGCAGAAGCAGCGCGTGGCGATCGCGCGGGCGCTCATACGGCGCCCGCCGATTCTCGTGTTCGACGACAGCCTGAGCGCGGTCGACACCGAGACGGATGCTCGAATCCGAGCGGCGCTTACCGAGGCGAGGCGCAGTGCGACGACCTTCATTATCAGCCACAGGATCACGACTCTGTCCGAGGCGGACATGATTCTTGTGGTCAACGACGGACAGCTCGTTCAATCCGGCACTCACGACGAGCTCGTCGCCGAAGAGGGTATGTACCGGCGTCTGTGGGATATCCAGAGGGCGCGGGAGACCGACGCCGGCCTCGAACATGCGCAATAGCCCCGCGCGTGGCGGGGTCGCGTAAACGCCTGAATCGCCGAGGCGCCACAGCGTTGGACTGAATCGAGACGGGCCAAGCGGAAAACATCAGCCTGAAAGAAAGGACCAGGAATAATGAGTGTGTTTGAAGAAGAGGAGTTTTTGTCACGCCTCGATGCGAAGCTCTGGCGACGGCTTTTGGGCTACGCTCGGCCGTACCGCAGGCATCTCGTTGGGCTGGCGTTTGTGATGGTCGCCGTGGCGCTGCTCGATGCTGCGTATCCGTATATGACGCGGATCGCGGTCGACCGCTACATAGTACCCGAACGCGTGGAAGGTTTGTGGCTTTTCGCGGCTGTGTACCTTGCTATGGTGAGCGCGCAGGCGGTGTTGATATTCGTGCTGATTGTTATCGCGGGGAGGATCGAAACGGGCGTGTGCTATGACCTTCGAAAGCGCGGGTTCGAACGCCTGCAGACGCTGTCGTTTCCGTGGTACGACCGGACACCGGTCGGATGGATTATGGCGAGGATCACAAGCGACAGCGAGCGGCTCGGAGAGACGATCTCGTGGGGTATCGTCGACGTGATCTGGGGAGCGGCGATGATGGTCGCGATGGCGGGATTTATGCTCTTTATGGACTGGCGGCTCGCGCTGGTGACACTGTCGGTCATGCCCCCGTTGGTACTGGCGAGTATGTATTTTCAGCGCAGGATACTCGTGTCGCACCGGGCGGTGCGCAAGACGAATTCGAAGATTTCCGGCGCGTATAACGAAGGAATTACGGGCGCGAAAACGACGAAGACGCTCGTCCGCGAAGCGGAGAATCTCCGGGAGTTTCAGGAGCTCACGGGGGGTATGCGCTATCACTCCATTCGTACCGCTGTGTTCTCGAGTCTCTACCTGCCGGTGGTACTGACACTCGGAAGCGTCGGTACCGGCCTTGCACTGTGGTACGGCGGGGAAGGGGTGCTCGCCGGAGCGGTGAGCTACGGGGTGCTGGTCGCCTTTATCAGCTACACGGTGCAGTTTTTCGACCCGGTGCGCGAGCTCGCGCGCGTACTCACCGAGTTTCAGAGCGCCCAGGCTGCCGCCGAAAGGGTTATGTCGCTCATCGAGACGAAGCCGGGGATTGTCGACCGCCCGGATGTCCTCGAGCGCTACGGCGATGTTTTCGCTGCAAAGCGCGGGAACTGGCCGCGGACCGAAGGGAAGATCGAGTTTCGGAATGTGGACTTCACCTATCCCGGAGGGCAGCGTGTGCTGAACGGCTTCAACTTGACTGTGGAGCCTGGCCGGACGGTGGCGCTCGTCGGTGAGACCGGAAGCGGTAAGAGTACGATCGTGAATATCGCCTGTCGGTTCTACGAGCCGACACGTGGGGCAGTGCTTGTGGACGGCATCGATTATCGCGAACGAGGCCTCCTGTGGCACTATTCGCAGTTAGGGTACGTTCTTCAGAGTCCACATCTGTTCAGCGGAACGGTGCGGGAAAATATTCGCTACGGCCGCTTGACTGCGAGCGACGAGGAGGTTCGCGCCGCGGCGGAACTTGTCGGCGCGGTTTCCTTTATCGAGCGCCTCGAGGGAGGTTGGGAGGCTGATGTCGGAGAGGGTGGTAACCGTTTAAGCGTCGGCGAGAAGCAGCTATTGAGCTTTGCCCGTGCGGTAATCGCCGACCCGGTGTTTTTCGTGTTTGACGAGGCGACAAGCAGCGTCGATACGGAAACCGAGCAGCTGATCCAGCGGGCGATACAGCGCATCCTGAAGGGACGGACAAGCTTCGTAATCGCGCACCGGCTCTCTACCATTCGAAACGTGGACCGGATTCTTGTTATCGAATCCGGGACGATTATCGAGGACGGAACGCACGACGAGCTCGTCGCGCTTCGCGGAGCCTACTACCGGCTATACACCAACCAGTTCGAGCTCGATTCCCAAGGAGCCTTCTTCGGCGATGCATGAACCGGTTCATCCTCCGCGCTGCGCCCGGCTCGGCCGCGCCGGGCTTGGCCGCGGCGGTCTTGGCCGCGCCCGGGGCCACGCCGGACCGGTGACAGAAAAGAAGTCGCCGCCGCGTTGTGGCTTTACGCTTCCTCGGTGGCGAGTAGCCGCTCGGCTTCGAGCGCGGCCATGCATCCCATGCCGGCGGCGGTAACCGCCTGGCGCCAGATCTTGTCCTTGACGTCACCCGCGGCGAAGACGCCCTCGATCTCTGTTGCCGTGGAATCCGGCTTGGTCACGAGATAGCCGGTTTCGTCGGTTTTGAGTTGCCCCTCGAGGAAATCGGTGTTCGGCTTGTGTCCGATCGCGTAGAACAGTCCGCTTGCCGGTACTTCGCCTTCTTCGTTGGTTTCTTTGTTATGGATACCTACCGATTCGAGCTGGGTGTCGCCACGTACATCCGTCGGAACTGTGTTCCACATTACCCGAATCTTGTCATTGTTCATCACCCGCTTCTGCATAGCCTTGCTCGCGCGCATTTGGTCGCGTCGCACGAGCATGGTAACCGAACTCCCGAACTTGGTAAGGAAGCTTGCTTCCTCGCACGCGCTGTCACCGCCGCCGACGACGACAAGCGGCCTATCCCGAAAGATCGGCAACGCACCGTCGCAAACCGCGCACGCCGAAATTCCTTTCTGCCAGAGGCGCTCTTCTCCCGGCAGGTGCATTCGCTTTGCGGTCGCGCCGGTCGCAATAATAAGCGTATCGGCTTCGTATTCGGCAGTGGCTGTCTTCGCTTTGAACGGCCTTCTGGAAAGGTCAACAGCTTCGATGGTCTCGGTTTTGATGCGCGCTCCGTGTTCTTCGCTCTGTTCCCGCATCTTGTCCATGAGCTCGGGGCCCTGAATACCTCCGGGAAAACCGGGGTAGTTTTCTACATCCGTAGTCGTGGTAAGCTGACCCCCGGCTGCGATGCCACCAGCCATGAAGCCCTCGAAGACAAGCGGCCTAAGTTCCGCTCGCGCGGTGTAAATGGCTGCTGCGTGCGCTGCGGGGCCACTTCCAATTATAATTACTCGTTCGCTCATAGATGGGTTTATCCTTCTCGTATTGTAAGTATTATGTCAAAGGGGTACCACGGCTAGCGTACCGCCCTTTATAGCCGTGAATATATATAGAGTAATTTCTAAAGTAAAGGCCCGGGAATCAGAAATCACCGGATGATGGCGCGTATAGTCGCCTGTTTCGCCACGCCGTGCTTGTCAAGACGCCGCACGAGAGATACACTGCGAGAGGAAAGAAAAAAGTTGTACGAATAAAGCGGGCCAAAACATGAACGCAACGTCCGAGCACGAGCTTCGCCGAAGTATCGAGGATTTCTATCTTCCGAGGCAACTCGTAGACGCCATTTTCGAGAATGGAGAAATACCGTCCCGATCGGTTGTCCGTACCGTTGGAATCGGATTTATGGATATAGCGGATTACGCGTATTTGTCGAGGTTTTTGAGTCCCGCTGAGAATCAGGCGCTTTTAAACGGCCTCTATACGGCCTTCAATTCGGTTCTGCGTCGGTACGGTGGCTATCTTAACAAGATCGAAGGCGACTCTCTCATGTTTCATTACGGGGGTCCAGTCGACCCGGCGACCCGCGACCTCGACGATAGCGAAGCCGCCCCCGAGGTCGCTCGGAAGCTCTTCCGCTCGTGCGTGGAAATGCAGCGGGTCTGCGTACAGTTTAATCGGGCCGACGACCGATTTCTCACCCATCAAGCGACGCCGCAGGATAAGGAAATGCTCGATCGGGCGTTCGCTGTTATGGATGAAATCAGAAACCAAAGCGAGATATCGCGGAGCCTGAGCGCGTTTTTCCAGGTTCAAATTCGCATCGGCGCGCATATCGGACAGGTTACGGTCGGTAATTTTGGTCCGGTCGGCGCGCGTCAGTGGGACGTGATCGGAGAGCCTGTTATTAAGGCGAAACGAATGGAGCAGACTGCGCCGGTTGGTGGGTTGCGAATCAGCAGCGAGCTCCACGACCAGCTTACCTCCGGTGGTATGCTCGACGAGTACTTCCACGAGTTCCGTCGTGAAGCGCAGGAAGTCAACGGATACTATCAGGATATCACCAAAGAAGAGTTGTTCCAGAAGAAGACTGTCACGATAGCCGAGAAACGCAACGCTCAGTTTGACACGTGTACCGTGCAGATCCATCCCGATCAGCCGGAGTCGGTCGCGCGGCAGGTATCGCTTCTGTGCGAACGCGGCGAGCAGGGTGTCTCTCGTGCGCTCGATATTATCAGGTATCACCGGGGAAATCGTTTCATTGTGCAGGCAATCGAGGACCGGCTCTACTCAATGGGCGTCGGGCTGCGGAAAGCACCGATGATCCAGGCAATTTTCCCACGTACCTACCGCAAGCTCGTTAACGAAGGAATGTCCGAAGATCGACTCGACCGGGAGATTAACTCGCGCTTTTCGCTGTTCGATATTTTTAAACGGCTCGGAGAGTACCAGGACGCGCTCAAGCAGGAAAGCCTCGAAGAGTTCGAGCTCGGCGCGTTCAGCTCGTACGAGCAATATCTTCAACAGAGTCGCGAGCTTATCGAGCGGCAGTACGAGCGGCGAAAACGGAAGGCGATTCAGCACTCGTATTTCCACGATGTGGTATTTCCCACCGTCTTCGAGAGTCTGCGCGCCGGCATCCTCGAATATTACTATAGAAGCCGGGAGCTCGAAGTCGTCGAATCCGCTTGAACGCGGTGAACTGAGTCAGTACCTTTGCGCGCATGCACTATCTTGTTGTCGGTGGCACCAGTGGTATTGGTTTGCAGGTGGTTCGGGATCTGGTGGATTCCGGAAGCGAAGTGACCGTCTGGGCGAGACGGGCGGAGCCCGAGTTCGATCGCGAAGGCGTTCACTATGTTCAGGTCGATGTTACCGAGGACCTTCCCGGTGACCTCGAGGTCCCGAAGTCGCTCGACGGACTTGTGTATTGCCCGGGCTCCATTAATCTGGCTGCGTTCCGGCAGTTGAAACCCGAAACCTTTGCATCGGATTTCGACGTGAATGTCGTCGGTGCGGTTCGCGTCCTTCACGCGACGCTGGGTGCTCTTTCGGCTGAAAACGGAGCGGGGGTGGTATTTCTGGCTACAACGGCGAGCAGAATCGGCATGAATTTTCACGCGTCCGTCTCCGCGGCGAAAACCGCGCTTATCGGCCTTGCGAAGTCGCTTGCAGCCGAATACGCGGCGAAGGGTGTGCGTTTCAACGTCGTCGCGCCCTCCTTGACCGATACACCTATGGCTGAGCGTCTTTTGAACAACGATAAAAAACGCGAACGAGCCGCCGAACGGCATCCCCTGAAGCGGGTAGGAACGCCCGCCGATATCGCTGGGGCGGTCGAGTACTTTCTCGACCCGAACGCCGCATGGGTGACCGGGCAGGTGCTCGCCGTTGACGGCGGGATATCCGAAATTAGCGGACTCTGATACTCTCGTTCTGTAATGAATCACGGCGATGGACGCTCAGCGGAGATTCCGGTGGACGTCGAGGGTCTTTTCTCTTACCTCGAGCCTTCGCGCGAAAAGATAAGCGAAGCGGATCTTATGCAGCGATTCGTAGGCTCTTGTGAAGGCTCCGACGAAACCATGGGGCTTTTTCTGCGGCATTTCGAGCTCTACCATTGCCTTTACACCCTCGAAACGGACTTCGCCGAACGTGGCCTTGCTCTGGAAATAGGCTTGGCGAATGTCAGGGTGCACGAAATCCCTCCGGACGACGAGTGTCACTATTTCGACGAAGGCTATTGTCGGCGTCCGGTAACCTCCGGTAGGTACTGCAGCATCCACAGCGATCTATCCGAACGACGCAGTGGCTGTGTCGGTCGAGTTTCCATGCGTGGCTACTACCTCGACAGAACGAATATGCAATGCATGGACCCCGAACGGCTTTCGGGCATGATGAACGGAATATACGAATACGCTTCGAACCAGGAGCAGATAGACGCCGCGTGCGCACTACTCGGGGTTTCGCGCGGGTGCTCGGTGGGACGGCTACGAGCGCGATTCCGTTATTTGAGCAAGCACCATCACCCGGACACCGGTGGGGACGAGGCGTATTTCAAGCGCCTGCAGGATGCATACGAGCGGCTGATCCGACTCCACTCGTTAGCGAAGCGCTGATGCGTCGCAGAGCAAGGTGTGCGCCGACAATGTTTCCAGCCTGTGGCCCGATAACGAGTTCCCCCAGGCGGCCGGTAACGAACAGTCCGCGTGCCCACGAAAGATCGTTCGCGAGGACCGGATGGCCCGAATCGTACACGGGAAGCGATAGGCGCTCGGACGTCGAGTCTATGAATTTCGGGTAGGGGATATCGCAACTGAGCCCGGTTGCCGCCGTTACGCGATCGTATTCATCGGAGGTTTCTCCCGTTTCTCCTACCACCCGAATGCCGCAGGAGTTGCGTCGTAATTCGATCGCCGTCATTTGCAACGTATCGACCTCTCCGCGCGCGCAGGCGCTTCGGGCTGTTGACGCAAGCTCCGGAGGAACGGTTCCCGGGTAGCGCACGGCCTGAAGCGTTTTTAGGCGCTCGGGAATGGGGAGCGCCCGGTACTCGTCTCCGCACTTCGGACCCATGTAGCACGGGTCGGAGTCGAAGATGGATACGCGAATGGGGTGCGGCGAGGCAAGGGTAACGCGCCCCGCGCCGAGCCGTGCATACCGCAACGCAGCCTGCCACGCGCTTATACCACCCCCGAGGATCAGTATACGCTCGCCGTTCGAGGCAGCGTCCGCGTGAGGGTCTTCCTCGGGAACGCTCGGAGAGTCGATGGCGTCGGTGCCTGCGAACAGGTGCGAGATGCGTGTGTCTTCGTTTGAGTACTTCGCCAGAAATGCGGGAGTGTGTACACCGCCCGGTCCGGTGGCGATAAGCACCAGTTTCGACTCGATGGCGCCTTGTGTGGTATGAGCCCGATAACCGTTTCGCAGCGCGTCGATCGATTCAACGCGACATTGAAGATGTGAGCGTGTCAGTCGCTCGGCGCTGATGGTTTCGCGAAGGTGGTCGTTGAAAAGCTCGAGCGACGGGCGAGCGTAGGGATAGCGCAAATGCGAAGCAAGATTGTACTCGCGACGACGCGCGAATCGACGGAGGGCGCGGTAATCCGGATCGATGTTGTGGCTCGAGGGACTGCGAAGCATATCCATGCCCACGCGGGCGCTCCGCGCTGTCCATACCGCAGCGAGGGTCTCATTCGGGTCGGCGATGGCGATGCGCTTGGCATCGATGATCCGACGAGAATGCAGGGCATGGGCAAAAAACACTCCTTGCAGGCCCCCGCCGACAATCAGCAGGTCGTACATCGTCTGAAATGCTAGCCTGAATTGTTACCAGTTGCCAAGTGCCGCAGTGATTGTGGTCACAGCAAAACCGTCGGTCACCGCAAACGGCTGTTCGAGAACCAGGGGAACAGCTGCTCGCTTCGACATCGTTTGAAAAAAAGATTCGCTCTCGTGGAGGCAGGAACCTTGCCTGCCGTCTTCGACGAACATACATTGAACAGACTATGGATGCGGATGTGATTGTTGTCGGTAGCGGGCATAACGGGCTTGTAGCTGCAGCCTATATGGCTAAGTGGGGTTACAAAGTAGCGGTCTTCGAGCGGAGGGATACGATAGGGGGAGCGGTCTGTACAGAGGAAATGTTCGGTGGCTTCAAGATGGATGTCGGAGGCTCGGCGCACTTTATGGTCCATCATACGCCTATCGTGGCGGATCTCGAATTGCACAAGTACGGGCTCGAGTATATTCCGCTCGATCCCTTCATGACCGCGCCGTTCGAGGACGGAACGAGTGTCTCTTTTTATGAGGACCTCGATCGCACATGCGAGAGTATCGCAACGGTAAGCGAGCACGACGCGGAGGCGTACCGTGACTTTATTCGAACGTGGCGTCCGCTGAACGAAGGAGTTTTCGAGCTGTTTCAGAAGGAACCGACTGTCGGAAATATTGGAAAGACCTTCGCGTTTCGCAAACTGCACCGGTCGAAGACCGAACGAACGCAGGTCCTGCAGAAGATTTTTGCAAGCTACGGAAAACTTCTTACGGATACGTTCGAAAGCGAGCAAATGCGGTCGGCGCTCGCCTGGTGGGGCGCCCAGAGTGGTCCCCCGCCGACCGATGCGGTTTCGAGTGAGTTTGTCGCATGGAATTCGGTAATTCACACGAAAGGCAAAGGTCCTGCGAGACCGAGAGGCGGGAGTGGAATGCTGACTCAGGCGTTGGCCTCCTACATCCGTGACCACGGCGGAGAGATCTATTCCGGTGCACCTGTTTCAGAAATCCTCGTCGAGAACGGAGCAGCGGCCGGGGTGAAGCTCGCTGGTGGAGACCGATACACCGCGAAGCGCATCATCAGCAACGCCCACGTATGGGTTACGTATCTCGATCTTCTCAAGAACTGGACACCGCCCGACCTCGAACGACGAGTGCGTTCGATCCGCGTGGGCAATGGCTTCGGCATGGTTGTTCGATGCGCGATGGACAGGCTTCCCTCCTACGGTCTGAACAGCATCTCCGACTCCGAGATTGTCAAGGGTATGCAGCTCCTGAGTCCGAGCGAGCAGTACCTGGTGGATTCCTACGCTGATTACCTCAAGGGCGGGCCGAGCGAAAACCCTGCGGCGATAGCGATGACCTTCAGCGCAATCGATCCGACGCTCGCCCCGCAAAACAAACATACGCTCTTCATATGGGGCCAGTATTATCCGTACAAGCTTAAGAATGGCCTGTCATGGTCAGAGATCCGTGAACGGGAAGCGCGAAAGCTCCTGGGCGTTGTAGACCGATTCGCGCCGGGCATCGCTGACGGGCTAATCGACTGGTACATACAGAGCCCGGAAGACATCTCCGAGAAGCACAATATGCCGAATGCAAACGTCATGCACGTGGAAATGACTATCGACCAGATGTTCATGTTCCGTCCGCTTCCAGAGCTCGCGCGGTATAAGAGTCCACTTCCCGGACTGTACATGGCAAATGCCGGAATGCATCCCGGCGGCGGCATCTTCGGAGCTCCCGGATACGCATGCGCGCATGCCATGCGAAGAAAGATGAAACGCTGAAGCTCTCAGGATTCGATGCGGCGCTTGAACTCTTCCCACGCCCGCTCGCTTTCCCGCCGCGTGTATTGGCGCTGTTTGTTCGGCTTCGTGTCGACTTTCGACATGTCCGAGGACTTGTTTCCGCTTCTCGCCCGGGTGCCTGAGAGCGAAGGACGTTTCCTCGTTGCGGCGCTCGGGAAGGTGGCGGGGTTCTTTCCGGAACCGGCCGTCGCAGCGGGTATAACGTTTTCCTTGTCGCGGCGCATACCGCCAGAGTCATCGGCGATAGTTCCCCGGGCGGGATCGTCTGTCGGCTTCCAGATCGAGTCGGACGCGTTTCGTCTGGCGTGCTCGGCGGTATAGCGCTCGCGCAGCGCTTCGTACCGACCGAAGATCTTATACACGAACTGTCGCACGGGCGAAAGCGAGCGAAACGCGCTTTCGAAGATCTCGTCAAGTCTAAGATCGAGTAGAATATCCATACTCACGAAGCTGGTGGTGCCGGGTATGAAGTGCCGGCCAAGCAGCTTTCGCAGTTGACCCTGGTCTGTGACGAATCCCTGCTTCTTCGCCCAGTGGAGGAGTGCTTCACTCATGATTTCCGGAGACCGGTACATGAGGTCAAACAGCGGCTCGTCGTGTTTTGCCTTTTCTTCGATATCTGCGACGAAGGCCGCGTAGCTGTAGAACGCGTCATCGCGCCGCTTGCCGCGAATACTGTAACGCATTAGATCGATGTAGTGGCGCCGCAGCTCGTCATGCAGCCGCTCGATTTCGGAGAGAAAAAACGGATAGAGTCGATCACGATGAACGAATACGTCGTCGAACTCATGAAGGATAGCGAGTTTTCGGCGTTGTGGAGGCTGAAGTGCGGTCTCGAAAAAATCGCGACGGAATGCTTCGAAATCGTCGTCGAACACTTCCCTGTAACTCTCGATCAGCGATCTGAGGTCGCTTATTGCCATGACGGGGCTGTCGAGCTGGGAGATCATGCTGAGAATGGATTGAATGGTCTCGATTCGTTCCTGTTCCGCTCTTTTGCGTCGCTTGAACTCGGTTATCTGGCCGTCGACGAACGCATGCAGTACCTCGGCGGCTGCGAAGAACTCATCTTCGACGGGGACGCTTCGCTGCGTCGCCAATTGTTCCCGCTCGGTCAGGATGGTTTCGGTGAGGCGGAACCAGAACCGTGGTTCTTTGCCTTGTAGCTTGCCTTGTAGCGCGGTAAGGCTTGTATCGAGCAACCTCGCGACCGCTGCGAGCGTATTGGTGTTGCCGAGCAGGTGCCTGAGTTTCCGCATGGCCAGCCCGAGGAACGAACGAACATAGTTTGCTGTGATGATTACTTGCAGCCGTGAAGGAGTAGTAATTCGAAGAATTCGATCGTCATCTTCGTGGGACTCCGAGAGAAGTGTCGCAATTTCGGCTGCAGCAATGTCGGTAAGGTACACTTCTGGTACCTGCAGGCCGATCCTGGCGAGTTCCCCGACAAACGGTAGCGGTCGGTCGAGGTCATGACGAACCGTACGCAGGTACTCATCCACGGCGTACTTGTAGAATCGCGCTGACCGATCTGATGTCAGCACTATACCGTCCGGGACAAGCGATCCATCCTCACCTTTGCCGCTCTTAATTACACCCACACCGGCCTGGTACAGCTTTGAGAGAAGGCTATTGAGAATCCGCTCGTTTTCAGTGTTTTCCCCGACGTGACGCAAAAAGCGTCGATAGGGGATAACCGTCTCCCAGAAGCTACACAGCTTTTTGAACAGCTCTCGCTCTTCGAGCGTGAAGTTGCCTCTATGATTAAGAAACTCGTCGAGCTTTCGTCCCTCGAGCTGTACGTAATCTGGTGCGGGCATCATAGATCTTCTCTCACAGTATCGACTATATACGGTATAGTTTCTACCCGTCTTGTTTGTTATCCCGCGTTAGCCTCATACTAGCGCGTAAGAGCGGGGTGTCATGCAGGAAATTGCCACAATATATGGAAGACGAAATACCTTCTACGACCTTGCGGTTAACCCGGAGACCGAAGTAATAGCTGCCGGTGGGAAGGATGGGACCATCTCCCTATACCGCGGCGGGGACTGGAAGTACCTCGAGTCATACAACGGCCACAACCGAAGGATTACCCGGCTGGCGTTCAACCCCGCGGGTACAAGATTGGCAAGCGCCGCTGCCGATCGTTCCTGCATTCTGTGGAGTCATCCTGAGGGTGCCCCGCTTCATAAGCTCACGGGTCACAAGCGCCGCGTAACCGATATCGCGTTCTCACCGGATGGCTCGCTCCTGGCTACCGCCGGCGCCGATAGCCGAGTTATACTATGGAATGCCGAGGTCGGCTGGCAGCTTAAGACCGCCTATGGTGACAGCCGTTCGGTTTGGGAAATAAGTTTTTCGCCCGACGGTGAATACGTGGCCGCAACCGGCTATGGCGGTGAGCTTGTGCTGCTTGGCGTCCCGTCTCTCGATCCGTTTCGTGTGTTTCCCGAGCACGGCACCGCCGGTTGGTCACCAGTGTTCAGCCCTGACGGCTCGCTGCTGGCAACGATCGGTTTCGATAACCGCCTTGTGATTCGTTCGACAGTAGATTGGTCGGTGTACGCTGATCTCGAGCTTGCAGGCACCGGCCCGAGGCCGCTTTCTTTCTCATTCGATGGACGATTACTTGCGTGCGCCGGCGGACGCATGATCACCGTCCTGGACGTGGAGCTTATGGAGCCTCTCGCCGAGGTGCAGCTCGACGCGAGAGAGTGTTTCGGTCTCGAGTTTTTTGTCGACGAACGGTTCCTGCTGAGCGCCTGTAGTGACCGTCAAATCCACGTTTGGGATATAGGGGATGTGGCGGTTTCCGGGTAGCAGCGAGTAACCGGGTAGCAGCGAGTAAGAGGATATATGAAACGCAAGGACCTGTTGAGTTCTCTCAGCCTCAACGCGGCGTTAGAGCAGGCGCCCGTTTCCGAGCTGACTTCTGATCGCAATATTGTCATTTTCAGCGATCTTCATATGGGTAACGGAGGTAAGGCTGACGACTTTCTGTCGAACGGGTACATGTTCGCGGAAGTACTGAAACAGTACTATCTCACGCGCGGGTACGAGCTCATTCTCAATGGCGACGTTGAGGATCTACAGCGCTTTCGGCTCCAGGCGATCAAGAATCGGTGGCCCCAGGTCTTCGCCGTTTTCGACGAGTTCTCGGCGGCAAACAGGCTTTACCGGATTGTCGGTAATCACGACATGAAGTTACTCGAGATCGATGGTTTTGAGGGTTCCCTTCACGAGGCACTTCGGCTTCGCTATCGGACCGACGAGCAGACACTCTTCATTGTTCATGGTCATCAGACACGTCAGTTGTATTCCGAGCGCAGAGCGTGGATTGACTTCATTCTGCGCTATGTGGCGAATCCGCTTCGAATATCCAATCGGTCGGTCAGTCACAACAGTACACGTAAACTCGAAGTTGAACGACGAGTATACGATTTCGCCCGTGACATGAAGGTGCTCACAATTATCGGGCACACGCACCGCCCGCTATTCGAGAGCCTCAGCAAGCTCGATTCTATCAAGTTTGAAATCGAGTCGCTGTGTCGCGAGTATCCCGAAGTCGAAGAATCGCGCCGCCGTGAGGTCGAAGAAAGAATCGGAGTGCTTAAGCGCGAACTTGCCACGACGCACGAGAATCGGGGCGTTCCTGCGGCCACCGGAAGCCTCTATAACGAAAACCTGCTTGTCCCGTGTATGTTTAACTCCGGGGCCGTCATCGGAAAGCGGGGGATGACCGCAATTGAGCTTTCAGGCGGTGTAATCAGGCTGGTGTACTGGTTCGATCAGGTGCGGTCGCAGACATACTTGAAGTATCGCCATCATGAAACCGAACCATTGGTCGGCACCAATTTCCATCGCGTCGTGGTTCAGGAAGACTCGCTCGATTATATTTTTTCGCGGATTAAACTACTCACATAGCCGAGCAGTTCAATGGGTACGCGTACCTGATTCCCGCTCGCTTGCTTGTCATCTGCTCGAAAGAGACGATACCCTTGATAGTATTATGAGTATCTCCCGAGAACATCTGAAAGAACGAGTGGAGCAGATGATCGACGACCAGAACTTTGTAGCCGCGTATATGGCGGTAAAGCAATCCGGATTGTCAGATCTCGATCGCACGGAAATGGCCGGACAGATCGTCGCGAGGATTGTCGACGATTTGGGCCAGTGTACGCGCAGAGAGGAACGCGAGCGCGCGATTTACTTGCGGAGTCTTTTAGCATGGATCTTCCGCGACATACCCGGACTCAGTTCCCTGTATCGTGAGCAGGTGCGCCTTGTTCACAATCGCGGGGATTTCGCGACCGACATGTACCAGGGCATCAAGAATATTAACGATGTAGCATCCGGTCGAAAGGGATTCAGCGAGGGCCTCGAGGATACGGCCAATCAGGTTCGACAGAATCTCGAGGATGCAGCTGAGAACTTTCGTTCGGGGGATGCCTCGGAGTCGGTACGCAGCTTCCTAACCGCCGCGGAAACCGGCCTTCGAGACGGTCTGGCTCAGGTAGGCCGCTTTTTCGAAGGGTTGAATGAGCAGTCGCGCGAGTCCGAACGCGAGTCCCGCGAGTCCCCCGAGTCGGATCGATGGAAGCGTTCGGAAACCGACGCTGAAGACGTGGAAGACGTACCTTTCGATGAATCCGAGCGGACCCAGGCTGACTCCTCCGATACGAAGGAGGATAAAAACGACTAATGCGTCGTCGGAGCGCTGCGTGTAACCTCGCCGCGCTCCGCGGAAAGCCAGGCCCGAGATTTACCGAAGCCGCAGGGTCACTATCGACTACACAGCCGGCGCAGCGTGCGAAATCAGTCAATATTGAAGCGCGATCGTTGCCCATAGTAGGGTACGGCTTATGTCGCTGCGCTTCCATTCGTGCCTGCTTCTCATCAATCCCAGTAGATATCCCAAAATGGTTCGAGCTCTCGAGCGGCGCCTTCGCGGTGCGACCGGAGTGGAGTTGGTCGTTACAAAGAGCAAGACGCACTTTCTCGATTGTGCGCGCGAGTTCGTCGACGGCCCGTACCGGAACCTTCTCGTCTGGGGTGGCGACGGCACGGCTCACGATGCGATCAACGCACTGTATCCTGCTCTACGCGATTCGGAGTCAGGCGAGGCGAAGGCCGTCGGATTTCTGCGGGGCGGTACCGGCAACGGCATTCAGGATAGCTACGAAGTGCCGTACCGGCTCAGCACTCAGCTCGCTACGTATGCGCGCAGCACGCGCAACCGATATACGATTTCGGTAGACCTCATCCGCGTGGACGACGGGGTAAACGTTCGGTATGGACAGCTTGTCGGCGTCGGGCTCGATGCGGAGATTCTCGAACGTCGAGAGCGCCGAAGGCGCAAGCACGCGGACGGCCAGGAAATATCGCAGAGCGGGGTTATCCGCTACATCGTGGCCGGCATATCGCGTTTTTTCGCCGGCGACCTGAAACAGAGCCGCAGCATATGGGACATTGAACTGTGCGAAGGGAAATATGCCTTCCGCGGGCCACGGGTAAACGCTGCCTTTCCGATCGCTCGTCTTACAATGAAACGAAGTCCGCTGATGATCGAGGTTGGAACGAGACCGTACTACGGTAAGCTTTTTCGTGTTTGCCCGGATGTGGTGTGCAACGATGGAAACATCGACCTATATCTCTACGATTTCAGCTCCCGGGCCGAAATCCTTCGTAATCTGGTCTACCTCTGGACCGGCTGGCACAGTATGATTAATCGCCGGCTTTCGCGCGCCCGTAAGCCGGTAATCGAACGCTACCAGGTTCGCGAGGCGCGAATCGAAAGCGAGCTGCCGTTTGACTACCATATCGATGGTGAGCTTCTGAGGGTTGAACCGACGACAGACGGGCAGATTCCGGCGCTCGGGATGAAGGTAGTTCCCGAGGCGATGACCTTTCTCGTTCCTGCGGCGTTCTACCATATTTTTCATCCCTTTGCCGGGAACCCGGATATCCCGGACGTCCGACTCGAGCCGGTGGTGGGACAGCAGCAATGACCGAAACTTCGCTGTATGCGCCGGTACGCGACTTCTTCGAGACGCGGGGATTCCGTGTCCGAGGGGAAGTGGCATCGTGCGACCTGGCAGCTGAGCGGGACGGGAGGGTTGTCGCTGTCGAGCTCAAGACGCGGCTGGAACTTCGGCTTTTAGAGCAGGCGGTTGAACGGCAGAGATCTGCCGATCTGGTCTACATCGCGATACCCTCGGGCGCATTCGCGCGACGACGGTCGCGCAGAGTTCAGCAGCAACGTCTTGTGCGTCGACTCGAGCTCGGACTGATTACGGTCAGCGAGCACGGCCACGCAGACGTGCTTTTTCATCCGGAACCGTACAGGCCCCGGCGCCGCCGGTCGGGCCGAGCCACCTTGGTTCGCGAAATCGCTTCCCGGAGCTCCGACGAAAACACCGGCGGATCACCCGGGGGGCCAAAAATGACTGCCTATCGTGAGGCAGCTCTAAAGGTCGCCTGGACGCTTTCAAGGCTTGAAACCGCCAGTCCGAAGAGACTCAAGGAAGAGGCGGCGGTGTCGAAGGCGCCGGCGATTGTGCAGCGGAACTACTACGGCTGGTTTGTTCGAGTCGAACCGGGCGTTTACGCGCTCACCTCCTCCGGGGAGGAGGCGATTCGCGAGCATTCAGAGCTTGTAGCCAGATTCGAGAAAGGTCAGACGCATTCGGGTTGACTGCCACACCAAGCGTCATGTCCTTCCGGATGTTTCGAGCACTGCCCCGGCAAACGTATACCCACCGCCGAAAGCCACCAGACCGACCCTCCGGGCGTCCGAACCGTTTGAAAAGATCTCCTCGAGACACAGCGGAATTGTGGTGGATGATGTATTTCCGTAGCCGGCGATGTTCGAGTACATGCGATCGGCTGAAACACGCATACGCTGCCGAACTGCATTGATAATGCGCTGGTTGGCCTGGTGAGGCACCACGAGCTCGAGGTCCTCGGGCGTAATTCCCGCATCCTCGCACGCATCGCGCAGACTCTTCATCATTCCGCGGACCGCTTCCTGAAACACTTTCGGTCCGTCCATATAGATCGGGTCATCCGGATCAGCCGGAACCCGCAAGGCTGTTCCGTCTTCGCCTTTGGCCGCACACGACGGGCGCTTGAGGACGGCGTGGACCGGAAGACCGGTCAGCGCGGCGAGCGAAGAGAGATCGACCGACTCGTCCTTCTCGTAGTCCGGCCCGCGTTGCGCGGCACCCGCGAGCAACGTCGCGCTGGCTGCATCCCCGAAAATAGGAGCGGTTGAGGGGTCGCTCTTGTCCGTGCGCCGTGAGAGGTTCTCCGCGGTGATCACAAGGACACGGTCGCGAGGACGAACCTGCAGGTAGTCGTGGGCCGCCTGAAGCGCATACAGGTATCCAGAGCAGGCGGCGTTCAAGTCGTAGGCCTGCGGCAGGATGTCGTCCCTTCCACCGGCGAGCCGATTCAGCACGAGCGTCGCGACGGCCGGAGTATTCTGTTCCGGGGTTTCGGTCGCGCAGATTATGAGCGATATATCGTCTATCGTGGCGTCGGTGTCCTCGAGAACGGCGCGTGCGGCTCGCTCAGCGAGATCGACGGCGGTCTCGCCGTCGGCAAGCCACTGCCTTGTCTGTATTCCGGTCCGTTTGACTATGTCCTCGGGACTCCACTCGGGACATGACTCAGAAATCTCTTCGTTCGTTACCGTCCGACTGCCGGCGAAGGCCCGGACTCCTGCCACGGTAACGGTCACTCGTTTGTTCCGCGCCACCGTATCCGGTTCGGGGCCTGCTTGTGTCGTATCGGAGCTGTCGCTCGCGGCGGGGGGATTCACTCGGGCCGCGGCGATTTCGGGAAACCAGGAGCGGGCAGCACCTTCGATAACCGGTTCGCCGGGTTCCTCCCGGGTTACCGGTTTCAGATGGGTGCGTTGACTATCGTCCTCTTCATCGCTGCTTTCCGCGCCCGATGCCGCCGTCCGAACCTTCATAATCGGGCTGCCGACCTTGACCATGGTGCCTTCGTCCTCGACCATCTCGAGAACGGTACCGCCTACGGGGCTTCGAAGCTCTATCGAGGCTTTGTCGGCTTCCAGATCAGCGACAAGTTGTCCAGACTCGATCGTGTCTCCCGGCGAAACGCGCCACTCGACCACCGTAACGCTTTCGTCGGATGGACTCGAGCCGATCGCCTCGACCATATAGGTACCGACTTCCGCTTCATCAGCCTTTTTCCACGCAACCGTTCCTCCGAACAGTTCAACCGCCGTCTCGAGTGTTCGCCTGTAGCCGGGAAGGACCTCGAGCTGGTTTGCGAAGTTACAGGGTACAAAGGTGTCCGCCCGGGTAACCCTTCGGGCGGCGATCGGCCGGCGAGCTCTCTCGAGTACCGTAGAGACAATTTCGGCGCCGAGTCCCGCGCTGTGATTGTCCTCGTGAACGACGATAAGGCGTCCGGTTTTCTCCGCGCTTTCGGTTACCAGAGCTTCGTCCCAGGGCGAGAGCCACCGCAGATCGATTACCTCCGGCTCAAAGCCGGCGTCCTCGAGCGCAGCGGCGGCCTTCGCGCAATGGGCGACGGTATTCCCGTATCCGACAAGCGTTATATCGCGTCCACGACGTACGTAGCGGGCACGTCCTATCGGGACAATCTGCTTTGCAACGTCACGGCTTGTCACCGCGTCGCGGTTGTTCAGGCAGTTCTTAGGGTAGAAGAACAGGGTAGGTCGCTCGCTTTCAAACGCTGCGTTGAGCATACCCGCTGCGTCGCCGGCGGTCGCCGGCATCATTACGTCGACTCCGGGTGTGTGTACCGCGAGACCATCGAGCGACGAGGCGTGGAATGGTCCGAGCCCGGGTTTGTAGCCGCCACAGGTTATCATGACGATAACGGGGACTTTCCAGCCGCCGTCGGTCCGCCACCACATACTCCCGAGTTCAGACCATATCTGGTTGTAGGCAATGGGAAGGAAATCCGCGAACTGTAGAAAGGCGACCGGTCTTCCACCGGCGAGTGCTCGACCGGCCGATACGCCGACAATGCTTGCCTCGGCGAGCGGACTGTTCCTGATACGTCCGTTGTACTTTGTAGTAAGCCCCCGGGTAATACCGAAAACATCGCCTTTCGGATCCTCGATGTCCTCGCCGAACAGCGTAACCCGCTCGTCGCGACCGAGCCGTTCATCGAGTACCGCGCGGATCGCCTCGAGCATTGTGTAGACATCGTCTCCCGCCGGCGTGCCGGTATACTCGCGCTCGGGATCGACGAGTGCGGAGGACACTGGGGCCTTTGCCGTGAACACCGGCTCGGGCTCTGCGCTTCTCTGGATGCGACGCGCGGTGTTTGTGAGCTCTTCGCGAATTTCTTCCGCGATAGCCGCAAGGTCCGACGCAGCGTGGCCGTCTTCGACGAGTTGTGTCTGCAGATTCCGGATCGGATCGCCGGTCTCGGCAACCGCCTGTATTTCCTCGGGGGTACGATACATGCGTTGATCGTCGGCGTTGGTGTGATTGTGCAGCCTGTCGACCTGAAACACGATAATGGCCGGACGCCGATCCTCGCGCATGCGACGTACAATCCGGCCGAACGCCTCACGCGCGTTAAGAGGATGCCGCCCGTCGATTCGCTCAATTGGAATGCCGTAAAACTCGTCGGCCGGACCATCGGGTCTGTCGTAGAAGGTTGTCCCGGAGGTTCTCTGGGAAATCGCGAACGCGTTGTCCTGCACAAAGAACAGTACCGGCAAGGTGGCGCGGACCGTGTGGCCGATTGCCTCGAGCACTTCTCCCTGCTGGGTCATACCATCACCGAGGCCGCAAAGCACAATCGGTGCGCCGTCACGGTCCTTTATTTCTTCGGCTACTCCCGCAGATTGCAGCGCGCTGTTTCCTACCGGGCCGACGAGGCTGAGGATGTTGAGTTCAGGCGCACTCATGTGCGCGTTCATCTGTCGACCGCGACTGTGGCTGCCGTCTTTGTTAAACAGCGACATGAAGAACATTTCCGGGCTTATTCCACGGGCGAGCATGAGCGCTTTATCGCGATAATGGACATGAAGATAATCCTCGGGACCGAGGAAGTCGGCGAGCGCCGCCGCGCCTTCGTGACCGGCTCCGGAAACATGGAAAAAGGCTTCGCCGCGCCCTGTGAAATCCTGTTCGAGCAGGTCCATTTCGCGAGCGGTCACCATTGTTCGGTACAGCTGCATAACGCCGGATTGTCTATTGTCTGTATCGCTCATTCTTATCTCCTGAAACTCGTGCTTACAAACTGCCGATTGTCGCCAACCTTTGACAGAATGAAAGGACTGCGGGCATACTGCCCTAAAAGGCCTACACGTATGTAGTCAGTACACTATGTCTTGGAAGTGTAGCACGGAGGAGATTGTGCCGCAGACCTTCGTTCGAAGGCAAGACGGTGTTCCTCGATGAACGAAAGGCAGGGCGCATTTCAGCTACAGTTCGCAGGCAGGGAGTAATCAGCTTTGAGTAGCATTTCGGATTCATTCGGAGTAACCAGAACCCTTTCAACCGACGGCGGAGACCTGACGTATTACAATGTGGAGAGTTTTGCTGAACAATACGGTAAAGACCATATAAAGCGCTGGCCGGTCAGCACGAAGATTCTCTTCGAAAGCGTCATTCGGCACGAAAACGGACGCGAGGTGACCCGCGACCATGTGGAGCAGTTCGCAGAGTACAGACCGGGAAGCGTTGAGGCGATCGAAGTACCCTTTAAGCCCGCGCGGGTACTTCTGCAGGATTTCACAGGTGTGCCGTGTGTCGTCGATCTCGCGGCTATGCGTAGCGCGACGGCGCGGCTCGGCGGAGACCCATCGCGTATTAACCCCAAGCAGGCCGTCGATCTTGTAATCGACCACTCGGTGCAGGTCGACTTTTTCAATTCCAGCGATGCGCTTCGAAAGAACGCCGAGAAGGAGTTCGAGCGCAACCGTGAGCGCTACGAGTTTCTCCGCTGGGGGCAGGGTGCGCTGGAAAACTTCAGTGTCGTACCGCCGGCGAGCGGTATTTGCCACCAAGTGAACCTGGAGTACCTCGGACGCGGCGTTCAGGTTCAGGAGGTTGATGGAAAGCGCCTGGCGTTTCCCGATTCTCTCGTTGGTACCGACAGCCATACGCCGATGATCAACGGCCTTGGGATTCTCGGATGGGGTGTCGGCGGCATTGAGGCGGAAGCCGCCATGCTCGGACAGCCGATCTTCATGCTGGCGCCGAGTGTCGTCGGGGTCAAACTGACCGGCAGCATGAAAAGCGGCATTACCGCCACGGATCTCGTGCTGCGGATTACCGAGATGCTTCGCAAGCACGGGGTCGTCGGTAAGTTCGTGGAGTTTTTCGGTCCGGGGCTGTCCGGTATGACGGTTCCCGACCGCGCAACCATCAGCAACATGGCGCCGGAGTACGGGGCGACGTGTGGTTACTTTCCCATTGATCAGCAGAGTCTCGATTATATGTATTCAACCGGGCGGCCGACGGAGCTGATTGATCTGGTAGAACGCTACGCGAAGGCCCAAGGCATTTTCCGTACCGATGATACGCCCGATCCTGAGTACGAAGTAACCCTCGAGCTCGATCTTTCCACCGTGGAACCGGCTGTTGCAGGCCCGAAGCGACCGCAGGATCGCATCGCGCTTCCGGATGTAAAAGAATCCTTCTATAACGCGCTTACCGCTCCGGTCGGCCCGCAGGGCTACGGGATGCAGAATGGCGAACTCGATCGAAGCGCGGAGGTGACGCTTGATTCGGGCGAAACGGTGAGGCTTCAGCACGGCGACGTTGCGATCGCCGCCATAACGAGCTGCACGAACACCTCGAATCCAAGCGTTCTCCTTGGTGCCGGGCTGCTTGCCAAGAAGGCGGTCGAGGCCGGCCTTGGCCCGAAGCCGTGGGTTAAAACGAGCTTCGCGCCCGGGTCCATGGTTGTAACCGAGTACCTGCAGCGAACGGGGCTCATGAGCTACCTTGAAAAGGTAGGCTTCTACCTGGTCGGATACGGTTGTACGACGTGTATCGGGAATTCCGGTCCGTTGCCCAAACCCGTTCGCGACGCGGTGGATGAGCACGACCTCGTTCTCGCCGGCTGTCTCAGCGGCAACCGCAACTTCGAGGGTCGAATTAACCCACACACCAAGGCGAACTACCTTATGAGTCCTCCTCTCGTTGTCGCCTACGCGCTTGCCGGCAACGTCGGTATCGATCTGAGAAACGAACCGATGGGCACCGATCGTCAAGGTAATCCGGTATACCTTTCGGATATATGGCCGAGTACCGAGGAGCTCGAAGACTACGTGAAACAGGCGCTCGACCGCGAGGCGTTTATCGAGAGTTATTCAGGTCTCGAAACGAGCAATTCCACGTGGAACTCCATAGAGATGACCGACAGCGCGCTGTATCCGTGGGACGAAAGCTCCACCTATATTCAGGAACCACCGTTTTTCAAGGACATGACGCTCGACCTCGAGCCGATTGCGCCAATCGAGGATGCACGGGTTCTCGTCAAAGTTGGTGACTCCATTACCACCGACCACATAAGTCCTGCCGGCGCGATCGATCCCGATAGTCCGGCCGGTCGCTATCTCCAGGAGAAGGGGGTTGCGGTCAAAGACTTTAACAGCTACGGAAGTCGGCGCGGTAACGACCGGATTATGACGCGGGGAACGTTTGCGAACATCCGCTTGCGCAATGAGCTCGCGCCGGGAACGGAGGGCAGCTGGACTACCCATTTCCCGAGCGGTGAGGTGACCGATATTTACGACGCGAGCCGGCGTTATATCTCCGATGGCACGCCGACTATTGTCCTCGCGGGTAAGGATTACGGAATGGGGTCGAGCCGTGACTGGGCGGCGAAAGGTGCGCAGCTGCTCGGCATTAAGGCGGTCATCGCCGAGAGCTTCGAGCGAATACATCGGTCGAACCTCGTCGGTATGGGAATTGTGCCTCTGCAGTTCGCCGACGGGCAAAGCGCGGAGAGCCTCGGGCTCGACGGAAGCGAGTACTACACGATTCACATCACCGACGACGTGCAGCCGAAGGATACTATCGGCGTAACCGCACGCAGAGAATCCGGGGACACGGTAGAGTTCGACACGACGGTTCGAATAGACAGTCCGGTTGAAATCGATTACGTGCGCAACGGCGGTATTCTCCACACGGTTCTTCGCCGGTTCGTTTCAGAGGATCTCGGGGTGAGCGCCTAGCGCCCGGGAGGCGGCGCCGACTCGATGAGCGCATCCCAGCGTATTCCCTCGCCGGCCTCGATCGTCCGCTGCGCTACCGCGCCGATCACAAGGTCGCGGTATCGCGGATGCAGACCGGGGGTAAGCCGAAGTTCGCTGCGAACGACGCAGACCATAGCTGGGGTAATGTTCGTTCCTTCCGGAATTTTCGTTCGGGCGTGGAGCGATCGGTTGCTGCGCCCGTAATTGTCGCGTTCGGCCGGTGCAAGGCGTTTTACGCCGTTGCCGCGGATCGACGCGACGCGTTCGGCCCCGAGTTTATCCTCGACGGAACGAAGAAGTCCGGTTTTATCGGCCGGCGCCGTCCCCGTCGTCGCCGGGGGGTAAGCGCGAGTAAGCGCGCGCACCTCGGAAACCATCAACCTGAAATCTTTCGGTGACAGAGCGATCGGATCGTCGAGGCCGCTTCCGTCCTGGGAGAGAGTTACGTGTTTTTCGAGCGCTGTCGCGCCGAGCGCGGCCGATACGAGGGGAACGGCGAGGGGGTCGGTACTATGATCACTGACACCCCAAGGGCGGCCGGTCACTGTCGAAAGCGGAGCGAGGAGGTCGAGGTTATACTCGGTCTCCGGTGCGGGGTAGCTCGTCACGCAGTGCAGAAATGTGACGTCTTCGGCCGACGCGAGCGTTTCCGCCGCTTCGGCAATGTCGCAGAGCGTGCTGACGCCGGTGGACACATAAAGCGGTGTGGACGCTGCGGCGGCGAGACGAAGAAGCTCGGTGTAGTTAAGCTCGGGTGAAGCGATCTTGACCGCGTTCACCCCCAGCTTCAGAAGCATCTCCAGACTTCCGGGACCGAACGCGGTGCAGAGGAAGTCGATGTCTCGTTCGCTGCAAAGGCGCTTCAGTTGCCCGTAGAACGCCGCCTCGCGTTCGAGCGCGCGAAATCGATCGTACAATGCGACCGCGCCTCCGGGCAGGTGGACATAGCCGGTGTCCGGGTGCAGGATTTCGTCGGCTATGATCCACTGAAACTTCGCGCAATCGAATCCGGCGGCGGCAACTTCATCGAGAAGCCTGCTCGCCGATTCGAGCGATCCACCGTGCGAGCTTCCGATTTCGGCAATCAGGTACATGGCGCCTCTACCGCAGCCGAGCGTTGCCGGGTTCGGCACGGAGGTGCCGGGGGCCTCCGACTCGCGCGCGCCCGGACCGCATTTCAGTGTTTCGGGCGGATTACGTCAAATCCGCAGTACGGGACCAGCGCATCCGGAATACGCACCGACCCGTCTTCCTGCTGGCCGTTTTCGAGCAGGCTCACGAGCGCTCTGCTGTTGGCAATTGCCGTGCCGTTGAGCATATGAACCAGCGCGGGCTTTCTCTCACCATCCCGGTAACGCGTACCGAGACGACGCGCCTGATAGTCGGTACAGTTGGAGGTGCTCGTAATCTCGCCCCAGTCGCCACCGTTGCCACGACCCGGCATCCACGCTTCTATGTCGTATTTCCGGTACGCCGGTCCGCCGAGGTCCCCGGTACACGTGTCCACAACGCGATACGGCAGTTCGAGCTTTCCGACGATTTCCTCCTCGATTGCGAGCAACTCTTCGAGCATACTGTCGCTGTTTTCGGGGCGGCAGTAGACAAACATCTCCACCTTGGTAAACTGATGTACCCGGTAGAGACCCTTCGAAAAACGACCGGCCGCTCCCGCCTCCCGCCGGAAACAGTGGGAAAGCCCCGCGAGCTTTTTCGGGAGCTCGTCGCCGGCGAGTACATCGCCACGGTGGTAGCCGCCAAGGGTGATCTCGGCTGTCCCGATAAGGCATCCCTCTCCGCCCTCGAGGGTGTAAATGTTGCTTTCCTCGCCGCGAGGCTGAAAGCCAATCCCGCTTACCACCTCTTCCCGGGCAATATCCGGCGTAACCATCGGGAGGAAACCGCGGGAGGTAAGGACGTCGAGTGCGAGGCGGTTCAACGCCAGCTCGAGAAATGCCGCTTCATTCTTCAGGTAGTAAAACTTCGTTCCCGAGACCTTCGCCGCGGTATCGAAGTCGATAAGGTCGAGCTCCTGCCCGATTTCGACGTGGTCCCGGGGTTTAAACGTGAACTGCGCGGGAGAACCGACACGCTTCAGTTCGCGATTCGCGCTGTCGTCGTCTCCGACAGGCGCGTCGGGGTGGGTCATATTCGGGACGATATCGGCCTTTTCCTGCAGCTCATGCTCGACGCGGGAAAGCTTCTGCTCGAGGTCCGGGATTTCCTTCTTCAGGCGCTTTCCCTCCTCGATGAGCGACTCCCGTTCATCGCTTGAAGATGCCGCTTTCATTGCGCGGGCGTTTTCGTTGCGACGTCCGCGTAGTGTTTCGAGCGAGGCGAGGAGGCGATTTCGCTCGTCGTAAAGATCGACGATCCGGCGAACATCGACCTCTACCTTCCGATTCCGGGCGTTTTCCTGGACGGCTTCTACGTTATCGCGAATAAACTTCAAATCGAGCATAGGCTTCCGACTATATCGTGATCAAATTCTTAGAGCAAGAAGGCGCAGGCGCTTACAGGTTCGAGTCGGTCGCGCGGTCTACACCTGTCTGGTTCCACCACGCGTAGAAGTGGTGCAGGGGGCCACTTCCCTGCTCCGTGTGCCAGCGTGAGCCGGCGCGCAGCGCCGCGGTGAGGTAGATCTTGGCTTCCTCGGTTGCTTCCGGTACAGGCTGGTTTCTCGCGAGGCACGCGGCAATGCCGCTTGTCAGCGTGCAGCCGGCGCCGTCGATGCGGTCGATTCCAACTCGCGCAGCGCGAAGCCATGTGAGCTGTATCTCGGATCCGTCGTCCTTTCTCCAGGCAAGAAGATCGTCGCTGTAGGCGCTGTTTCGATGACCTCCGGTGATCAGTACCGCCGAGGGGCCAAGATCGAGCAGGTGTTTGCCGGCATCTTCCACATCGGTCGAGGTTTCAAGGGTCTCACCGGTCAGAATCTGCGCCTCGGCGATGTTGGGAGTGATAACCGTCGCGTGTGGAAAAAGCTGTTCGCGCAGTATATCGGCGGTACCACGCTCGGTCTTCCACCGGCCATCCCTGTCTACGAGTGAAGGATCTATAACAACCGAAATATCCCGAGCAAGCCCGACAATCTCCGACGTTATTGCGGCAGCGGTTTCCTCGTTTGCGAGGTAGCCGACCTTAACCGCGTCTACACCGAAATAGTGAATTGCGCTTCTCAGTTGCGAAAGCACCTCTCGCGTATCGAGACTGTGGTAGTCGAGGGCGCGCGCGGATGCGCTACCTATAGCTGTGACAACGCCCGTCCCATAGCAATCGAGCGCTGAAAACGTCTTGAGATCTCCGTAGATACCCGCAACCCCAGTTGAATCGGCGAAGGAAATACTAATACAACGCGCTACCGGCCGTGCTGTGCTCATGATCGCCTGTAAACGTAGCCGTCGCCGGGTCGGTAGTCAAACGCTACAGTGCCCCCGGTCGAACGAAACCGGCCGAAACTGACCCCGTGTGCCGGTGCGAGGCGAAAGATTCGAATCCGCCGGCATCTTCCGAATCGCTTCGGTGAGGCCTGCCGTTCCCGCTCGCGGCTGCCGGATAAGTTTGGCGACGGTTGTACTCCGGTAGCATTGAAACTATTATGTGCCTCATTCGAGCGAATACACCTACGGTTCGCGCGAGCGTGTGAGTAAGGGAGAAATCAATGGCCGATCGAGCGCGTGCCAGGCGCTGGCTCATAGGCGCCGGAATTGTCGCAGGAGTCCTGTTTCTTACCTGGATGGTTGCCAGGGTCTTGTCCGAACCAGCGGGCGACTCGGGTTTTGTCGAACGCATGCCCGAAGACAGAACGGCGGTTATCGCGCATCGTGGCGGTGCTGCTCTTTGGCCGGAGAACACGATGGAAGCGTTTCGCGGCGCCCGCAGCATGGGAGTTGATGTACTGGAGATGGATGTTTTTCTCAGTGCCGACGGCGAGCCGGTGGTCATTCATGACGAAACGGTGGACCGTACAACGGACGGGAGCGGTGAGGTCGGTCGGATGACCGTTGACGAGCTGAAGGAGTTGGACGCCGGGTACCATTTCGTTCCGATAGACAGGGAGGATGAGTATCCGTATCGGGGTATGGGCGTTCAAATACCAACGCTTCGAGAAGTATTCGAGGAGTTTCCCGAGATGGCTATGTCCGTGGAGCTCAAGCCCGAGGATAGCGAGCTGGTCTCCGAGGTCGTAAGCCTGGTTCAGGAATTTGATCGAGTTGATAATACGCTGTTGGGGAGTTTCTCCGAGCGCACCGTCAAGGATATCCGCGAGGAACTTCCGGAGGTCGCTACCGCTGCCGTACAGAACGAGATCCTTCCGTTCCTGGTGCTCAATTACATGTTTGTGCCGGGAGTCTATTCGCCCCCGGCGGAGGCGTTCTTCGTACCGATGCGTTCGGGGCCTATCGAGATCCCGACGGAGCGATTCATTTCCAACGCTTCGCGGCGCAATCTTTTCGTGGGAGCGTGGACCATAAATGACGCCGAGACAATCGGGACGCTGATCGACCGGAACATAGATGCGCTTATCACAGACCGGCCTGACTTAGTGTTCGAAGCGCTCGGCTCGTACTGAAGCGGTTTCTGGCAGAGAAGCCCGCACAAAGTCGAACGATAGGACCGAGTAAGCCGCAATTGCCGTATGCACCGTTGGTGGGCTGCTCGGTCCTTGGCTCTGTGTTTCGACTCCGGGTCTTTCCCGGTTGTCGCTCTATTCGGCGCGACGGTGAAGATTCACGTCTCGCTGTGGGAACGGGATCGTTATTCCGGCTTTGTCGAATTCGGTTTTCACTGTCTCGTTTAATTCGAACATTGCCGGAAAGTAATTCTCTTGGTTGACCCAGACTCTCGTGGCAATATCGATACTGCTTTCCGCGTGATTGATGACGCCGACCGTCGGTTCAGGTTCGGCAAGGGTAAGCTCGGACTGCGCGATTACATGACCTATAATTCTCTTTGCCTCGGTAATGCTCGAATCGTAAGAAATTCCGAAGGTAAGATCGAGGCGGCGAGTCGGGTTAACCGAATAATTGGTTACTGCTGCGTTCGCCAGTCCGCCGTTGGGAACGACCATGCGTTTGTTGTCGAACGTGTCAAGTATTGTATACAGGATCTGTATTTCGACTACCGTGCCCATGATGGACCCGGATTCTATGAAGTCACCAACTTTGAACGGCCGAAATAACAGAATCAGGACGCCCCCGGCGAAGTTGCTCAGACTACCCTGGAAGGCAAGCGAGACGGCCAGACCTGCTGCACCAATAACGGCCACGAACGAAGTCATTTGAATCCCGACGGTACCGGCTGCGCTTATGATTACTATGATAATCAGGGTTGCACGCAGAAGACTCACGATAAACCCGGCAACGCTCTCGTCGACGTTTCGACGAGCCATGGTTTTTCGAGCCGTTCGGCAGGCAAGACGCGTTACAATGAGTCCGCCGATCAGAATGGCGAACGCAAGGACGAGCCGCGGTAAATACTCGGCCGTGAGGACCGAAAGCGCTTCGATGATCTGTTGTGTTTCCATACCGATCACAAGTCTAATAGGAGGAGTCGGTTTGGAGAAGCACAGGCCGCAAGACGGGACGGGCGCGAACTACGGCGTTTCGGTCATCCCGGACATGGACAGAATTGTTTCGTAGTGTTCCCGAGAGACCGGCATAATACTCAGCCGATTCCCCTTTTTTACCAGCGGCATATCCGACAGCTCGACTCGCTCCTTCAATTCAGGAAGGGGGACCTGCCTCGGCAGAGGGGCAACCGCTCGAACATCGACGAGAATCCAACGTGGGTTTTCTCGGGTCGATTTGGGATCGAAGTACTTGCTGTCGGGGTCGAACTGGGTGGGATCGGGATACGGTTCGCTCGCGACCTCCGCGATTCCGGCCACAGCCGGTGGCTTGCAGTTCGAGTGATAGAAGAGAACGCGGTCTCCAGGCCTCATCCGGTCCCGCATGAAATTGCGGGCCTGGTAGTTGCGAACCCCGTCCCACATCTCGGTTTGATTCTCGGCTGCCATCAAGTCACTAAAGCCGAAAACCGACGGTTCACTTTTCATAAGCCAGTAATTCATGATCCTTGCTGAAGGATACTTCGGTCTTTTTGGAGAATGCAAGTGACAGGGCGTTAGTCCTCGTCAAGATGTGGTTTTGCCGACAATACCCTCTAATAGCTGAAGCTTCTGCCTCCCGTGATCGGTCAGGACGAATACCCCGTGGTGGCCGGTGATATAGCGCTTCGATATACATCTCGACAGCACGCTCTCGGTGGCTTCCCGCTCCCACCCGATGTGTGAGGCCAGCGCATCGAGGTTCCCGAAGTCGACATTGCACGGCCTTGACTGTCCACCACCGTGGTGTTCCAGACATAGCATCAACATCTGCTCGGCGAACAGCTTACGATTCTTGCGGTGTCGAATCGAACGGGCGATTATACCGCGATGCGGAGCTGCCACAGCGGTAAGCAGGAAAACCATGCCGATGACCATCGCCATAGTTCCGCTCGTGGCGCTGTCGGTGATATAGGCTAACCGGAAGCCTAACCATGCTGACCCGGCTGCTATGCCGACCGCCATGAACACCATCGTATGCAATCGTCTTGTGAGTAGGTAGGCGCTTGCCGACGGACCTATGAGAAAGGCTACGACGAGTACTGCTCCGACCGCTTCGAATGCGCCGACAATTGTTATGCTTACGAGCGTCATGAGGACGTAGTGAACGAGGGTGGGGGGAAATCCGCTGGAGCCTGCGAGGGACGGATCGAAGGTAGTAATCTTAAGCTCCTTAAAAAACAGAGCGAGAAACACGGCGTTGAGTATCAGTATCGCTCCCATGACAACGAGCGGCCGTGGTCCAAGCAGCATTTCCCCGGCGTACATCCGAGTCGCGGCGGCGAAGTTTATATCGCCGATGAGCACCGATGTTTCTGTTATCGGCATATCTGCGAAACGACGGCTGAGAAGTACAACCCCGATACTGAACAGAAAAGGGTAGATCAGCCCTAAAGGGCTATCGCCGGCGAGCACGCGCGTGTTTGATAATCCCTCTACAAGCAGCACCGTCACCAGTCCGATAACCGCGGGACCAAGAATGAGTTGGGGCGATCCCATCGGGCCGAGGAACATGAGGCCCAGGATCAGGCCCGGTAGCATTGAGTGACTCAATGCCTCGCTGAGCATACTCATTTGCCGCAGCACGAGAAATGTTCCAACAAGCGAGCAGGCTACGGCGGTGACCACGCTCGACCATACAATCGCCGGGATCAACGGGAGGTTCATGCCGTATCGCCTCCGCCAACTCGAGGGTGACCGAGCCTTCCGAAGCTTCGGAATTTTGCCCGACTTCGCCTCTTATGCACAAGCCGCGCGATGAGTCCCCGCTTCGGTGCGGCAAGAACGCTCACAAACGCCAGGATCGTCGCAAGAATTACAATTATCGGACCGGTGGGTAGCCCGCTATAGACGGCGCTTAACGTCGAGCCTCCAATCCCGCTCGCAGCACCGAACGCTGCGGAGAGTATCGCCATTGTCGATACTCGTTTTGTCCATTGGCGTGCGGCTGCAGCCGGTGCGATGAGAAGTGCGACGATAAGTACAACCCCCACGGTTTTAAGCCCGAGAACAATCGCGAGGACCATGGTCAAAAGCAGTATGTTCTCGAGAAAGCGCGTCTGGAAGCCGAGACCCGCGAGAAACGTGCTATCGAATACGACTCCCGTGAACTCTTTCCACAAGAGCACGGTTATTCCCATCGCGATAGCCGCCAGGATAAGAATTGCCGAAAGATCCCTCCAGGTGATAAGCGCAGCCTGACCGAAAAGAAATTCATCCAGACCGCTGCGGCCCGGAACCGCATTCACGTTGATAATCCGGAGAAGAAAAAAACCGGCGCCGAAAAACAGCGACATACTGACCGCCATTGCAGTGTCGATACGGACCAGGCTTTTTCGTACAATGGCCTGAGCGACGAGCATACTCGCAACGCCGGTAGCAAGCGCCCCGGGAAGAAGCACCGCAATATCGGTAGAACCCCGGCCGGTCAGAGCGTACGAAAGAAGAAATGCCAGCATAATCCCACTAAGCGTCGAGTGCGCGACAACACTTCCGGTTAAAGATCGATGTTGAAGGTAGGCAAAGCATCCGAGAACTCCAGCGACTGAGCCGATAGTCGCCGTTCCGAAGCTCACGATGCGAAAGGTATGACTCGATAGTAGCGTTACAAGTGTCTCCATTACGCATTCCGCTTAAGTAACGGCAACCGCCGCGTTTCCCGGACCGCACTACGGGTCCGGGACATACATCACGCTGCGCGGCGGGGTTACCTCGTTAGTCCGTTTACGATTGTATCGACATTATGGCGAAACGCGCCGATAAACGTCTCAGCGTCCCCCGATTCGCCCAGCGATCCGGTATACAGTACCGAATCCGATACTACAACCGATCCGCCACGGGCGGAAACCGCTTCCTCGAGCGCAACAGCCGCCTGATCGTCGGCGATATCCTCTTGAAAGACCGTTCCGACATCGCGATCGGCAATAAACGCCGCGAGCTCTTCAATCTCCGAAATACCAGCCCGATCTTCAGTGCTCAATCCCAATACCCCTCTCGTCTCGAGCCCGTATCGGTCGGCGAGATAGCCGAACGCATCGTGACTGGAAATCAGAACCCGTTGTTCTTCTGGAATATCGGCGAAGCGCTCCTCTGCGTACGAGTCCGCTTCCCGTAGCTCCTGCTTGTAGTCATCCGCATTCGAACGGTATTCGTCTTCGTTTTCCGGGTCGATTTCGACTATTCGATCGGTCACAATATCGACGGCGGTAATCCAGAGGTCTATATCGAACCAGA
>JBKGYS010000005.1:0-37607 GCA_046545955.1 Spirochaetales bacterium
CACCCTCGGCGGTCTCCTGGCGCTACGTCCGGTGGATGCCCGAACGCTTTGCGGCGCCTCCGGCCTTGTGAATGTCCACGCCGCGTTCACGTAAAGCGAAGACCGCCTGCTCGAGCTTCCGTCGTCGCGCATTCGCCTGCGAGAGCTCTTCGCAAAGCTCTCCCTGCTCGGCCTCGCCGCTGTCGCTTACGTCGTCGAGGCCGGCGCCGATCAGGCGCAACGGCGATCCGTCCCATTTTTCGAGGAGAAGCTCCCGAGCGGCCCGAAACAGGTCGTCCGTGTTGCTCACGGCCGCGGGTTGCGACCGCCGTGCGGTCTTCGTCTGGAAGTCGGCCGTGCGCAGTTTTACCGTGACAATTCTCGAGCGCGCCGTTTCGGCATACGCGCGGAACATAACCTGCTCGCACAACTCGAGCAGAACGCTTTCGAGTATTTCCTGCGCACGGACATCCCGCTCGAAGGTAGTCTCGGTGGAAATCGAATGGCGCCCGCGCCGTGGGGCCAGAATCCCGGGGTCGATGCCGCGGCAGATCTTGTAGAGAAACGCACCGAGCGACGGGCCGAAATGTCCGCGCAAGCGCTCGATCGGTTGCGAGCGGAGTTCGTCGACCCTGGTGATACCGAGCGATACGAGCCTCGAATGCGTTTTTCGCCCGAGCCCCCACAGATCGCCGAGATCGAGACCGAGAACAAAGTCTTGCTCGCCGCCGGGAACGACAACGTGCATTCCGTCGGGCTTATTGAAGTCCGAGGCCATTTTCGCGATAAACCGACTCGGGCCTACTCCTACCGACGCGGCCAACCCGAACCGGCTGCGAATAGCAGCGCGAATGGTCTTTGCCACTTCCGCGGGATCGCCAAGCAGTCGTTCGGTACCCGTCATATCGAGAAACGCTTCATCGACGGAGATCTGCTGTAGAACCGGAGTATACTCGGCGAGAATCCGCATAATGGCGTGCGAAACCTCCTGGTAGCGCCGCATGCGAACGGGAAGAAACACCGCGTGCGGGGCCCGACGTCGCGCCTCGGCGGCCGGCATTGCGCTGTGCACGCCGTACGCCCTCGCTTCGTAACTACACGCGCTTACGACTCCGCGTCCGTTCGCGCTTCCCCCTACGATTACGGCTTTGCCGCGAAGCTCGGGCTTGTCGCACTGTTCAACCGACGCGTAGAACGCGTCGAGGTCAACGTGCAGAAAAACCGGTGTTGCGCTCATCGTTCCCCCCCTGAAAGCGGAAACACTCCTTGCTCGACGCGGCGGGAGAACACGCGTACTGCATTGCGTTTGCGTTCGTCGGGAACGTAGGTCCGCGGGCCGGGTAGTTCAGCCTCGTAAACGAGCTCGACGTCGACGCCGTCGGGTATTACTACGTCCAGGAACAGAGGGTTCGGTGGATTGTCACCAATGTGGACCTTTTGCCGTCTGCCGTCCTCGATCGGCGAAAAAGGATAATTCAGGCTGTAAAGAAAGAGTGGCTCAGCAGCGCGGAACGCTCCCTCGATTGTCCGCAGTGGGCGGCTACTTTCGATCGCCAGTCGGTATCGCGTCCGTCCGAGAAATGCTTCCCGTTCAACCTCCGTGACTGTCACGATTGGCTCTTCGCGTTCGACCCGGTCGAAGGATGCCGAGCGCGCCCCCGCTTGCGGTTCGAGTATTTCTTCGCCGACCACGACAGGGGGAAGTGAGGCCACGCTCGTTATTTCCGTTCGCTGTGATGCTTCGTCTGCACCGACGAACTCTTCGAGGCGGACCGTTTGCGGCTGTGCCGGTGTAAACACCGGAAACGTGAGAAGCCTTGCGGCGAGCACGCCCGCGACGATGAAGAACGAGGTGGTAGCAACCGCACCGAGAAAGTGTCCCCGGCCCTTTCTCGGGTGGGAAAATAAAAACCCCATACGGATTATCAGGAGTAGTGTCGGAAGCACCGCAGCGGCCAGAAGAAGATCTCCGCGCCAGTCGACGATAAGAAGCCGAATAATCCCCTCTGCCTGCTGTGAAAAGACGATCCATGCGGTGATGAAAACGGGAATGAACGCCAGAAACAGCCACGCGAGCTTCAGCAGACGAAATCGGGTGATCGAAAACAGGAATACCCCGAGAAAGCCGAAGAGAAAGTAAATGGAAAGAGCGATATTGATTGTCGCGAACACAAGTATGCTGACGAAAACCAGAAACAGTGCCGCTGCCGAGTAAAAGCTTCCGTTGCTCGTCAGCGGGAGCCTGCCGGCGACAAGGTACGTGAGTTGAAACAGCCCGCTCGCCAAAAACACCTTTAACGAGAATGTTTCCACAGGACGGTAATTCCAAAGATCTCCCACTCCACGAAGCTCGAGCGTTGCCTCCACGAGTGCTCCTGACACGCCGAGGTAAATAAACGCCGCGGCGAACAGAAGCGGAATTGTCCAGAAATTTCTTCGGATGGTACGAATGTAGCGGGCAAGCGGCTTTCGGAAGATGGTACCGTAGAGAACCGTAATTCCCACAACCGAAAGCAACAACAAAAGATACCCGGGTTCGTCCAGCACGAATCGATATCCGCCGACCGATAATGCGATCGTGTGGCGATCCCACTCGCTCGGCATGCCGTCGGAAAACTGTACCGGTAGGTTCGTGATTGTCTCACGAAGGGTCTCAGCCGCGGCCAGGCGCTGGATACCGTCGTAGTCGCGCGTGGCTCCAACCTGGCGGTCGGCTCGATCCAGCCGTTCGTCGTACCGGCTTTCGCTGTCGACGACCAGTACCGAGGGGACGCCTGAGTCGAGCCACCCTTCGATGAGAAAGCTGCGCCCCGCCGGCGACGAGCCGATGCGGAACAGCTGGGTGGCGCTGTCGTCGATTCGGGCTGGTACGCGAGCCTCACCCGCGGATTCCCGTACCGCATCTGCGAGCCACTCCGGCCCGACGTGCCCCGCGGCACCGCTGACTATCGAAAGGCCGGGTTCGTTTCGCCGCGGTACCCCGCGTTCGATCGTAAAACTGCCCGGAATTCCGGGTAGCAGTGTACGCGTTTCGGAGACGACGCCGGAACTCAGGACCGACACGCGCGAGTATTCGCTCCAGGCGCCGGCTCCCGGCACGTCAAGATAGACGAGCGCTTCGGGCAGCTCGACATCGAGCTGTTCGAGAATCCTTCTGCTTCCTAAAGGTCCGACTGTTTCCCCCCGGCGTTCGGCGCCGAGGAAAAGGAAATCCACCGATACTGCCGGCTGCGTTTCGATGAATGTGTTCGCCGCTTCAACCGCCGCGGCAATGCCTACCGCGCCACTTTCCGAATGAGCGGCTCCGGTCGGATGCGAAACCGGTATCGCTACAGCGAGCGTATCGGAGGATCGGCCGGTAACCGAGACTCGCAGGACCTGCGAAAACGAGTGCATTTCGCTACTGTCGGAGAAATCGAGTCGATCAATTTCGGCCTTTGTGCCGTCGATATTCTCTTCGATTATATCGAAGACCTCGGACTCGCCTCTCGAGCCTTCCGGAAAGGGGTAGCGGGCTTCCACGCGCGAGAGAAGTCCCGCCGAAGTTGATGCGTTTAAGGACTGTGAAAGGAGTGGTGAAGCTGTTAAGATCGTGCAGGAAAGCAGGAAACAGAGCTTTTTCACTGTGCTAGGAGCTTACGGACCCCGACGGAAGTCGGTCAAGGAGCTGGCGTCACGTCGGGCCGCCTTGAGCGAGGAATGCGAGGATAATTGGATATGGATCTACTTCCTGAAATACAGCAACGATTCAGCGTACGGGAGTTTACCGCGGACGACGTTGACCGCGCCGCTGTCGACCGAATTATCGAGGCCGGGCGCCGAGCGCCGAGCGCTAAAAATCGACAGCCTTGGCGATTTATCGTGGTGCAGGACGGAGCCCTGAGGCAACGGCTGAAGGACGCCTGCTTCGGCCAGGAATGGGTGGGTGTCGCCCCGGTGACGGTTGCCTTGTGTACGACCAACGTGGACTACAAAATGCCCAACGGGCAGCTCTCGTATCCGGTCGATTTAAGTATCGCCGGGAGCTTCATGAGTTTACAGGCGGTACGCGAAGGGCTCGGTACGTGTATGATTACCACCTTCGACGAGCAGGAGGTTAAGTCGATTCTGACTGTCCCGTACTCCATGCGCGTGGTAATGCTCATAACAATGGGATATTCGGACGCCGAACAACCGCATCTCGATCGGCTGCCCTCCGACCGTATTGTCGCGTTTGATCACTGGTGATCAACGCCACGAGATAAGGAACGTCGTCGATGCATGAAGCTATTCGTGTGTTTGTCGGTACGTACACCTCCCCGATTGCCCCCGACCTTGATCCGGTTCCGGGTACGCAGGCTACCGGGGTGTATGTATTCAGCTTTGATTCGGATACTGGGGATCTCAGGCAGACTTCGGCGCCGGCCCCCAGCACGAATTCTTCATTTCTTGCGCTCGACCGCTCTGCTCGGTACCTCTACGCTGTCAATGAGGTCGCATCGCTGCGGGGCGAGCCGGGTGGAACGGTTTCGGCCTTCTCTGTTAGTCCGGCGTCGGGTGAATTGACTCGCGCCGGGACCGTGTCATCGGGCGGCGTCGGGCCTTGTCATATCGCGCTCGCGGCGGATGAAAGCAGCCTGATCGTGTCCAACTTTCTCGACGGATCGCTGTCGCGAATTCCCCTTCCCGGTGCAGGCAGGTTAAGCGAACCGGCTCAGATTATACGTCATGAAGGAAGCAGCGTGCATCCGACAATGCAGACGAGAGCGCACGCCCATATGGCCATAACCGATCCGCTAACCGGTATTGTGTACGTGCCCGATCTCGGAGCCGATCGCATTTTCGCCTACACCTGGTCGGCCGACGCGAGCCTCGTTGCGGAGGAGTCGTTGAGCATCCGCGCAGCTGCCGGAGCCGGGCCACGGCATATGGACTTTGGTAAAGACGCGCGGTGCGCGTACGTCATCAATCAGCTCGACTCGACGATCTCCGTCCTCGCGCGCGACGATGAGGACGGACGCAAACTTGCCGAGCGGCAAATCGTTTCCACGCTGCCCCAGGGATACACAGGCTCGAATGACGCCGCTGCTATTCAAGTGCATCCTTCCGGCCGCTTCGTGTACGCCTCCAATCGCGGACACGACAGCGTTGTAATCTACGCGGTCGACCCGGAAACGGGCGCGCTCGAGTGGCTCGGGCACGTTCCGTGCGGCGGTAAAACACCGCGTCATATGGCCTTTGACCCGGAGGGCCGAAACCTGCTCGTTGCGAACCACGACTCGGACACGATCGCGGTATTTCGCGTTGATTCGAGGACTGGAAGTCTCGAAGAGATTCGACGATGCTCCACGCCGGCGCCGGCGTGCATCGTAGCGAGCGATTATCGTTCGCGTTCCGAATAATCGAAGGCGAGAGAATCGAGCCGGGCTTTGTGTTCGATCGAGAGCTCGAGCACATGGTCGATTAACTCCGGATATGAGATACCGTGCTCCCGGCAGAGAACCGGGAACATACTTATGCTCGTGAAACCGGGAATGGTGTTTATCTCATTGAGAAGAATCCTGTCCCCTTCGAGAAAGAAGTCGACCCGGGCCAGTCCGTGGCAGGCTCCTGCGCGGTACGCCTGGACGGCGATTTCGCGCACGTGGTCGCGCGTATCGGCGGGGAGGTCGGCCGGAACAATCAGCGCGGCGCCGTCGCTGTCGACATACTTCGAACGGTAGTCGTAGAACTCGTGTTGGGGTACGATTTCGCCGAGCGCCCAGGCCCGTGGCTCGAGATTCCCGGTAACCGAGCATTCGATCTCGCGACCTCGAACCACAGGCTCAACGATAAGCTTAAAGTCGAATCCTGCCGCATCGCCGAGCGCCTTGCGAAGCTCGTTTGTTCCGTTCGCCTTCGAAACGCCCACGCTACTACCACCGCGAGCTGGTTTTACGAACACAGGATACCCGCCGTACTCGTCGAGGATGCGAGCTTCGACGCGTGAAACGAAGGTCTCGAAAGGCTCCGAAGTGGTATCAGGCGCAACGACGCTGAAGAACGGCACTACGGGAAGTCCCGCGTCGTTCCAGAGCGACTTAACGATCGCCTTGTCGAACCCGATCGCGCTTCCGGCCGTATCCGAGCCCACGTAGGGCAGTCCGCCCACCGACAGATATCCCTGGACGGTCCCATCCTCGCCGAAGGTCCCGTGAAGCACGGGAAAGGCGATATCCGCTTCAAGATCGCCGGTATGTTCGGCGGCGAGCCCGGCCTGCGGAAGCGCGTAGACGCGCGGCCGGTCGGTGCTGATCGACAGGTCGGCGTCCCCACGGCGTACAGCGTCAAACATGGCCCGCGATTGCAGATACCACACGCCGCCCTTATCTATGCCGACGAGGATGACGTCATATTTTTCGAGGTCGATGTTCCGGCAGATACTCGTGGCCGACTGCAGTGAAACTTCGTGCTCGCCGCTTCGTCCGCCGTAGAGAATCGCCACCGTCTGTTTAGTCATGTCTATATCCCATATCGTGCAGAATAGTGCGGGCGACCTGCGCCTCGTTCCATTCGATGGTGCGATCGGCGTATATAATTCCGGTCTCGTGTCCTTTGCCGAGCAACAGAACCGAATCGCCGGCGGTAGCGAGCTTCAGTGCCCGCATGATTGCCTCGCGTCGGTCCGGGATAAGGTGAAGGTCGATGTCTCGCTTGTGCGCCCGACAACCGGCGGCTATCTCTTCGAGAATGCGCTGCGGCGGTTCGCCCCGTGGATCCTCGTCGGTCAGTATAATCGTATCGGCGAAGCGGTCGGCGACCTGGCCCTGCAGTTTCCGTTTGCCTCTATCGCGCTCGCCCGCCGATCCGAACACGACGATGAGCCTGCCGGCGGTACGGCTTCTGACGCCGGGAATAACGCTCTCGAAGCTCGCCGGCGTATGCGCGAAATCGACAATGATATCGAACCCTTGTCCTTCGTCGATCCGTTGCATTCGCCCGGGAAGCGGCGTTAAATGCCCGAGTCTTGCGCCGACCTTTTCCCACGGCTCGCCGCTCGCCCGATGCGCGGCGGCAAGCGCGGCAAGCGCGTTTGCTACGTTGAACTCGCCGGGAAATGACAGGCGTGCGTCGAAGCGCGTCCCCTCGACCTCCACGTCGAACCGGCTGCCACCGCCGTTAGTCTCGATCCTGTGAGCGCGGATATCGGCGGGATTTCCGGCTGCGCTGTAGGTGTACAGTCTCCTTGCTGTGGCGTTCTGAAACACGTGCGCGTTGAGATCATCAACGTTCACGACGCCGAAATCACCCCAGGCGCCGGTGTCGACCTGCCGGTCGAGAGCGGCAAAAAGGCGTGCCTTATCCTGCCGGTAGCGCTCGAATGAACCGTGGAACTCCAGGTGCTCGTGGCTCAGGTTGGTAAACACGGCGCCCTTCCAGAATACATCCTCGAGGCGGCAGGTTTTCTCGGATAACCCGTGAGAGGTCGCCTCGATCACCGCGTGGGTGAGCCCGTTGTCGCGCATGTCCGCGAGTATCTGGTGGACCTCCGGCGACTCGGGTGTCGACTGTCGCAGCGGATTCTTACGGACCCCGGTTCCGGTGTCTACAAACACGGTGGACATGAATCCCGCAGCGGCACCGAGAGACCGAAGGAGCTGATAGATCATGTAGGTGGTAGTGCTCTTGCCGTCGGTGCCGGTTACGCCAATACAGTACAGCGCGCGTGAAGGGTGGCCGAAAAACGCCGCCGAAGCGGCGCTGAGTAACCTGCGGACCGATGACGTCTGCACGAAGGGTATCGTCTCACGCGCGGCAGATACACGCCGTGAATGAACTATCGCAGCGGCGCCGGCACGTATCGCATCGTCTATGTACTTGTGGCCGTCGGTGTGTTGGCCCTGAATCGCGAAAAAAGCATAACCTGGTTCAACGGTGCGCGAGTCGTAGCTTATGCCGGTAATCGGAGTGTCGAGGTCGCCGCGGACCTTGCCGAGGGGCATTCCGGAGAGCAGGGTGGATAGCGTTTGTGCGCCCATTGGCGCTATCCTACCAAGGCGGCTATGCGAAAGCAAGAATGCAGTAACCACCCGTTTCTCACTCGACAACTTATCGCCTATATTGGAAACAAGCGCCGTCTTCTCGGGTTCCTTTCAAGGCTCTTTTCGGACCTCGAACGAGCGGACGGCCGAACAACCTTCATCGACCCCTTTGCCGGAAGCGGCGCGGTCTCCCGGCTCGCGAGGCTCCGGGGATACTCGGTGTTCGCGAGCGATATCGAAGAGTACGCGGCGCTTTTGTGCCGGGCTGCGCTTTCGTTTACTCCCGACGAAGCCGACCGCGCGTTTGAACTACACGGCGGATACGCCGCGGCGATCGCGAAGCTGAACGAGGTAGGGGCGAACGCGGCGCGTGATTCGCAACGGAAGCCGGGATACATCGAGCGCAACTACGCGCCGGAGGCGACCGGGTGCGCCGATTACCGTACCGAGCGGCTGTTTTATACCACCGAGAACGCGGCGTTTATCGATGCGGTCAGAGACGCTGTAGATCGAATGTTTCCCCGCTCTGCCTCCGAGGAGGGGCGTTTGAGTCAACACCGCGCCGAGGCGGCGAGGGTGCTTCTCATCGCGCCGCTTCTCGTCGAAGCAAGCGTTCACGCCAACACGTCGGGTGTCTTTAAAGCGTATCACAAAGGCTTCGGTGGGCACGGCAAGGACGCGCTCTCGCGGATTCTCGCGCCCGCCGAGCTCGAGCGTATTCCGCTTATCGAAGCTCCTGCGGCGAAGGTTGACATTGGCGATGCAGCCGAGTTCTGTCGAAGGCACTCGGCGGATATCGTCTACCTCGATCCACCGTATAATCAGCATCAGTACGGCAGCAACTATTTTATGCTGAACACGATTGCTCGATGGGATAAGCCGGAAGTTCCCCGGGCTCGAAGAAGCGACGGCAGTCTGCGGGAGAAAGCGGGTATCCGCTCCGACTGGAAGAAAACTCGCAGCGATTTTTGCCGCAGAAAGTCGGCCATCGGCGCCTTTCGTGACCTTCTCGATTCGATCGACGCCGCGACGATCGTACTGAGCTACAATACCGAGGGCATCGTGGCGTTCGAAGAGCTCTACGATCTTCTGTGCTCACATGGAGAGGTGGAAGTCCGCAGCCTTGACTATACACAGTTTCGCGGTGGGCGGCAGAGTGCAACCCGCAAGAACCAGACCGCCGAGATAGCTTTTCTCGTGCGCCGCGGTAAGCGGCTCGCCGGTTGCGCTACCTCCGGAGATACTCCGATCGCGACACCGGCGAGCTTGGACGACCCGGACGATCGGCCGCGCGCGGCGCTCGCAACCCACATTGCGCGCTCATTCAGGGTGGCTTCGCTTGCCTCTCGGACATTCGTTCCCGATCGTGTCCGCGAGCGGTTCGGAGCCGCCGATACGGAGGTGAATCTCGGGGCACGGCAAGACGACCGGACAGATGCGGGCTTCGATTGTTCGTCGGGGCTCACCCGTCCGCGATTCGAGGCAGGTTTGCGGCTCGTCGCGCTGCCGTCGGCGCCCGATCTGCAGAGCTTGGACTTCGCCGTGCTCGAACGGCTCGAAGCCGATCTTACCTACGCGGTCTGTCGGGATAATATCGAAGAGATCGACGTGCTCCTCGCGATACTCGAAACAGACGACTCGGGCGGGGAGTCGAAGCAGACCGGGAAGCCCGAAAAAAACCGGTCGTCCCCATGCGCTCCGGGGCCGGGTGAGCGCCTTCGGTACGAAAGACGGGTCTTGCAGCTCCTTCGCAAGCTCGCCCATCCGCGCTATGTGGACTCGCTTATCAGTCGCTACCGGCGCTTCGCGGTCGATGAGTCGAGGGTCGCGAGAAACCGGAAGCCGCTCGAATCGCTTCGGGCAAGCGCGCGCGCGCGGTGTAACATCAGCCTTGAACTCTCTTCTTGAGAGCAGGCATCGCTTCGACGCGCCGCAGCAGATCGCTGAGCTTGACGCCCGCTTCCGGCAGTGTCTACAGTTACGCCCATAATGAACAAACGTCGACTTGTTACCTCCGCACTTCCATACGTAAACAATATTCCGCACCTCGGAAACCTGATTCAGGTCCTGTCAGCCGATGTGTTCGCCCGCTACTGCCGTCTGGCAGGATTCGAGACGCTATATATCTGCGGAACCGACGAGTATGGAACCGCAACGGAAACGCGAGCACGCGAAGAAGGGATTACCCCGCAAGAGCTTTGTACGCGCTACTACCAGGTGCACAAAGACATCTACGATTGGTTCAACATTGCCTTCGACCGCTTCGGCCGTACTTCCACCCCCGAACAGACCGAAATCGTCCAGCACATTTTTCTGAAACTCTACGAGAACGGATATATAAACGAGTACGAAATCGAGCAGCTGTACTCGGAGGAAAGTCAGATGTTTCTCGCCGACCGCTACGTGCGCGGAACGTGCCCGTACTGCGGGTACGAGGAAGCGCGTGGCGATCAGTGTGAAAGCTGCGGGAAGGTGCTCGATCCGTCGGATCTTGAGAATCCGCGGAGTACACTCGACAACTCAATCCCGGTGCTTCGCAAGACTCGGCATCTTTATATCAATCTGCCGGCGATTCTTCCGAAGCTCCAGGAGTGGATGAACGAGGCGAGCGTTCGCGGGCGCTGGGCCTACAACGCGCTTCAGATGACGCAGGGGTGGATCAGGGACGGCCTTCGCGAACGCAGTATTACCCGTGACCTCAGCTGGGGAATCCCCGTGCCGCTCGACGGCTTTCGCGACAAGGTATTCTATGTGTGGTTCGACGCGCCCATAGGTTACGTGTCGATCACGGCCAACCATACGAAGGACTGGGAATACTGGTGGCGCGATCCGGAGAACGTGGAGCTGTTCCAGTTCATAGGAAAGGACAATATTCCGTTCCACACGGTGATTTTTCCGAGCTCGCTTCTCGGCACCGGTGAAACCTGGACACTGCTGCACCACATGAGCTCGAGCGAATACCTGAACTATGAAAGCGGCAAGTTTTCCAAGAGTAAAGGTATCGGAGTGTTCGGCAATGACTGCCAGGATACCGGAATACCGGCGGATGTCTGGCGTTTCTATATCTTCTACAATCGTCCCGAGACAAGCGACGCGGTGTTTACCTGGGATGACTTTCAGGAGCAGGTAAACGGCCAGCTCATCGGAAACCTCGGAAACCTGGTAAACCGGACGCTGACGTTTGTGACGCGCTACTACGACGGAACGCTGCCGCAAGGGGCCGGACAGGACAGCGAGTTCAATGACGAAGTGCGGAAGCTGCAGTCGGAGATCACCGAGCACCTCGAGTGGGCCCAGCTTCGTCAGGCGTTCCGAAAAGTGTTTGCGTTGAGCTCGCTCGGAAACCGGAAGTTTCAGGCCGGAGAGCCGTGGCGTACTCGTGAGTCCGATCCTGAGGCCGCCGGAGCGCTGCTCGCGGATCTCGTATATCTTGTGCGGGACCTCGCGGTGCTCGTGCATCCGTACATGCCGGATACCGGAGACCGAATTGCTTCCCTGCTCGGATTGGAACACCTGTCGTGGGAACAACTCGGAGTGCACGAGGGAATAAGCGAAATACGCAAGCCCAGGGTCCTCTTCGAGCGGCTCGAGGACGAGCGGATCGACAGGTTGCGCGAGCGTTTCAGTGGAACGCAGGCGCAGCGGCAGGAAGCCGATCGCCCCGAAGCGCAGTTTGCGGCGCAGGTTCAGCTTGTCGCTGCGAGAATTACCGAAGTGCGTCGACACCCCGAAGCGGATAAGCTGTTTATTGAACAGATCGACGACGGGTCGGGCTCGCCGCGACAGATCGTGAGTGGACTCGTCGGACATTACTCGCCCGAGGAGCTCGAAGGACGTACGGTGCTTGTCGTCGACAATCTCAAATCCGCCAAGCTTCGCGGGGAGAAGAGCCAGGGAATGCTCCTTGCCGCCGAGGATGAATCGGGTGAAACGGTGGAGGTTATTTTCCTCGACAGCGTCAGACCGGGTACGCGTATCGGCCCCGAGGGGGTTGCTCTGCCGGAGGAACGACCCAAGCGGATCAGTGTCGACGGGTTTTTCGAGCATACGATTCGAGCCGAAGGTGGCGAAGTCAAAGTGGGGCAGACGCGGCTCGTCGCCGACGGGAAGCCTGTTGTCGTCGATCGCGTTCTCAACGGCAAGGTCGGCTAACACGGCAGAACCCCTGCGAGGTTGACCCTATGGCGCTCATCGGCACGCTCGAGCCAATAGATGTTCAGAGTCTCGTTGCCGGCGATAATCTGCTACAGAGTCCGTTCTGGGCTGTGTTTAAGCGGCGGCACGGGTGGCAGCCTTTGGCATTCGGTGACGCCGATTCCGGTATCACGCTGCTCGTGCTGGCTCGACGGTTTGCCGGCGGAATGACGCTCGCCTACGTTCCCCACGGTCCCGATGAAAGAATGCTTGGATTACTCGCCTCAGGCTCGCCGGGAGGAAGCGAAACGGTAAGTCCGAAAGTCCTCGCCGAGACCCTTACCGCGATCTCGCAGCAGATTGCGCCGTATCTCCCGCCCCGCACATTCATGGTCCGCTTCGATCCCCGTGTTCCGTTTTACCCGTCGTCGAACCTGAACCGGGAGCGCGCGAGTTCCGACGGTGCCGATTCTTCGCACTCGTCGAATGAGCGCGAGGCGGCGAGCGCCTCGAGCGGTCCGACATCCGACGCGCTTTCACCCGAGCTCGTGTCGGGCGCCTGCGCGGGGTTTTCACGTACGCTGCTTTCGGGCGGAGCGGATGTCCAACCACCGACTACCGTCCTGATCGATATTGCGCGCGACGAACAGGCAATTCTCGCCGACATGAAGTCGAAGTGGCGCTACAATATTCGCCTCGCAGCAAAGCGGGACGTCACCGTCCGCGCGAGTGACGCGAAGACCTTCGAGCGGGATATTTCGCGCTGGTACGCCTTGTACGAGGAGACGGCAAAGCGGGATCAGATTTCCATTCATTCAAAAGGCTACTACCGGGACTTTATCGAACACGCATGGTATCGCGGCGAAGGGCCCGTAGTGGACCTTCTTCTAGCCGAGCACGACGGTGATCTCCTCGCCGGAATAATTACCGCCCGCATCGGTTCGAGAGCGACCTACGTGTTCGGTGCGAGCGCAAGTTTCAAGCGAAATCTTATGCCGGCGTATGCCCTGCAATGGGCCGCTATCGAACGCGCGCGGCGCGCAGGTTGTTCGGTCTACGACATGTACGGCATACCGCCCGCCGAGGACTCCGATCATCCAATGCACGGGCTCTACCGGTTCAAGACCGGATTCGGGGGCACTATCGTTACCTATCCGGGAACCGTGGATTCGGTAATTCGGCCGGTGGCCGCACGCGCGTTTCGCGGTCTCGAGAGACTGAGGACGTTTTACTTTAAACGTCTCAAAAAACGATAGACCGATCCGCACGAAATTGACGCCGACTCACCGTGGCGGCGCCGGCGACAATGCGGCCACCGGGTGTGGCGGCTCTCGACTATTCTATGCCGTGACGAGCGGCGATCTGCTCGTAGTAGTCGATAATTTTCCGCACGTACGCGCGCTTCTCCGAGTAAGATCCGTAGAAAAACGACCTTTTGAACCCGTAAATGATCATATTCTTCAGCTGGTCGGGAGAGATATCGATGCTATCGGTTGCCAGCGCTATTTCGTCGGTCACGGTGGTATGGCTCACGAGCCGGTTGTCTGTGCACAGGCTTACCGAGAGCCTATGGTCCAGCATGGTGGACAGCGAATGATTATCAACGCTGCCGATATCGGGAGAGGTCTGCAGGTTGCTCGTAAGGCAGACCTCGATCGTCGTTCGATTCTCCGCGATGTAGTCGGCGAGTTGCTCGCAGTACGCGTTTCGATCGACGATATCCTCGCTTTCGATCATATCCGGATCGAACAGATGCATTCCGTGACCGATGCGGTCGGCATGCAGCTTGGTGATAGCCTGGAATATGGACTCCGGTCCGTAGGCTTCTCCGGCGTGGACCGTTTTTCTGAGAAAATGCCGGTGGGCGTATTCGTATGCCGCCCGATGAGCCCCCGCCGGGTTACCTCGCTCGCTGCCGGCAAGGTCGAATCCGACCACTTTCACATCGCTTGTTTCCTTGAGTGCGACGGTCGCCTTCGCGATTTCGAGGCTCGCTCGCTGTATGACCTCCTGAAGCGTGCTGAACCGAAGGACGTGAATAAGGTCCGCGTAATACTGCGAGAAATGCTCGTTGAAGAACCGCATTGCACAGACAATGATTCCGTAATCGTACTGAGGCTCATGTACCTCGATAGTTCGGTTCATCTCCGCGCACGCGGTTTTGAGACCACGGTCGACTGCGTGCATTACTTCTTCGAACGAGAGCGTGCGAGATATGTTCAGCTGCGGCGCGAAGCGTACCTCAAAGTACCGTACACCTTCGGAGAAGTTATCGATCGCGAGTTCGTAAGCAACACGTTCGAGTGCCTCCGGTGTCTGAAGAACGGCCGTGGTCCATTTGAAGCCGGCGAGATACTCGTCGAGGTTCTTGTAACTGCGTTTGAATACCTGCTCGATGAGTCCGGCTTCGGTGAAACTGGGCAACTCGACGTTCTGGTCTTTCGCGAGCTCAATAAGCGTTGGAAGACGAAGACTGCCGTCGAGATGAACGTGTAAGTCTGTTTTCGGGATCTCACCGAGAAAATCGCGAGTGTAGCGAGCCATAGGCGTAAATAGTTCTCCCCTCTTCGTGCCGTGTTACGGCATCATGCGTATACGGTGGCGCCGGCGTCAACCGGCGCTGCTCGTTCAAAACCAGCAGCGCCGGCGTGAAGCGCCTACCTGTGGCAACCGCTTCGCTATGCCCGCGTGTACGGTCGGGGGCTTGCTACGGCTCTGTGCGAATCACTGCCCCTGACCGAGCGAAAATCCGGGTTTTCCGTCGAAGGTATACAGTTGCTCGGTCTTAATAATGTCGAAGCCGTGGTCGTGCACGTTTTGCAGCAGGTCTATGATCTGCTGCTGGGTGACGACCGGCCCGTCCGGCGCGCCACCGAACCGGCAGCGCCAGTGATCGGTGCAGAAGGTTTCCCGCGCTCCGTCCGGCCAGACTTTCAAACCACGGTTGGTAATCATGGTCAGCGGAAGCTCGTTAAGCCCTGCTGCCGAGAGCTTTTCACCCAGAACGTTCGGGTCGCGATTGTCGGCTGTCCAGTCGAGAAATACGTCGATACCGTGTAGCTCCCGTTTCGCGGTAGCCCGGGCCGGAAGGGTCGATGCGAGCGGAATAGCAGCACTGCTCGAGTAGGATACCGCTTCGAGGGTTTCCGGTACCTTTCCGAGCCGTTCGATGACCGCATCGGCGAACTCTCTGGTCCCCACCTTCTGCCTGCTGACACCGTCGCGGAAGATATCGTAGGTGTGAATACCTTCTTCGATGGTCTTCAGCCATGCGTTGTGCACTCGCTCGGCGACGTCGGGGCGTCCTATGTGAACCATCATCATTATGCCACCCTGTAGCAGCCCCGATGGATTCGCCATGTTCATTCCCGCGCGTCGCGGAGCGGACCCGTGAATCGCCTCGAACATCGATGCGTGCTCACCAACGTTCGCGCTGCCGGCCATTCCCACCGAGCCGGCGATTTGCGCCGCGATGTCGGAGAGAACGTCTCCATAAAGATTAGGCAGAACAATGACATCGAAGTTTTCGGGAGTATCGGCCATTTTCGCCGCGCCAATATCCACGATCCAGTGCTCGTTTTCGATGTCCGGATATTCGGCCGCGACCTCGTCGAATACGGCGTGAAACAGCCCGTCGGTCAGCTTCATTATGTTGTCTTTCGTGAAGCAGGTTACCTTTCGGCGCTTGTTCGCGCGAGCGTACTCGAACGCATAGCGGATTACGCGCTCGCTGCCTGGTCTTGAAATCAGTTTGAGGCACTGAACAACTTCGTCGGTTTGCCGGTGCTCGATCCCCGCGTACAGATCTTCTTCGTTCTCGCGCACGATTACGAGATCCTGCTGTGGATGCTTTGTTTCAACGAACGGCGCGAGCGCGCGAGCAGGCCGAACATTGGCATATAGGCTCAACGTCTTGCGGGTGGTAACGTTTATACTCTTGTAACCGCCCCCTTGCGGTGTGGTCAGTGGTGCCTTGTAGAACACTTTGGTGCGACGAATTGAGTTCCAGAACTCAGGATCGATTCCTGAGGTATTGCCACTGAGAAACACTTTTTCACCGACGAGTACTTCATCGATATCGAACTCGGCTCCCGCCTGCTCGAGAATGCGCAGCGACGCACTCATTATTTCCGGACCGATTCCGTCACCATATGCTACGGTTATTGGTATGGCTGCCATGCGTATCCCTCGTCTCTATTCGTATTGGTTTTGCGGCGTTAGCGATCCGCATTGAGGTACCATAGCAGACTATTGTGAATGGGTGAAGGAAACTTCACGAATTAGAGAATACAAAGAGTTCAGCCTTTTTGTTCATTGGGGTAGATTGGCGACAAGCGACTTGAATTGCCGGCCTCGGTCGAACTCGTTTTCGAATAACTCGAAACTTGCCGCGCCGGGGGAGAATATTACGTTGTCGCCCGGCGCGGCAAGTTTGACGGCTACACTGACCGCTTCGGCTAATGAATCGTACGGTCCGTGATAGCCTATCGAAGACGTACGCAACTCCTGCAGCATCCGCCGGGTCGCGCTGCCGGAAAGCAGAACGATCTCCTTCGCTCTTGCGACCGAGTCTGCAAACCCGGATAAGTCGATTCTCTTGTCGGTGCCGCCGGCGATAAGTACCGTCGCTGTGTCGCGAAACCGAGCCACGGAAGCAGCTGTCGCCTGCGGGACGGTAGCTGCACTGTCGTTGTAAAAGTGCGCTCCGCCTCTGGTCGCGACGTACTCGAGCCTGTGCTCGAGCCCGTTGAACGTGTCGAGCGCACTCGATACATCCGGCCCGTCGTATCCGAGCACCGACAGCGCGGTAATCGCGATATCACGATTGCGGTCGGGGCCACGGTGACTGCTTTGAGTGCGGACAACCGTCGCTCTACAGGCGGATTCAAAGCGCGTAGCCCACGGTTCGTCGCAGTCGTGTACAAGGGTGTCGCGCTCGTCCTGGGAACGAAATATGACCTCCTTGTCGCGAACATACGAATCCATATCGCCACGATAGTAGTCCTGGTGATCGGGGAATATGCTTGTAATCACCGAGACGTCCGGTTTCAGCCGTACATCGCCGGTTCGGATAGTGTGGCAGAGGCTAAGATCTCCGAGCTGAAACGAACTTAACTCGAGCACGACAGGTGTTGTCGGTTTCAGCGACTGCACCGATGAAAGCGGGCTTATCGTTATGTTCCCACCGAGAACCGCGTCCGGGTGCCTGGTCATAAGCCCGCGATGAACGAGGGCGGTTACACTGCTTTTGCCTTTGCTTCCGGTAACCGCGATAAGTGAGCCGCGAACATAGCGCAAAAACAGAGAAATATCGGTCTCAACGCGGCGTGCGTACTCGAGAATCGGAGCGTCGCGGGGAACGGCCGGATTCTTGATTACCATATCGGCATTCCGAATATCCGCGGGTTCATGGCCCCCGTAGTGCTCGTGTTCGGCGAGCCCTCGGATTGCGGCGATTGACTCGCGGAGCTTCTCGGCGGGTTTCGTGTCGGTAACAGTTACTCGCGCGCCTGCAGCAGCGAGAAATTTTACTGTTTCGACACCACCCCCGTGTAAACCAAGCCCCAGAACCGTAACCCGGGCGTTTCGCAGATCGCTCACTTCAGTACTCCTTGCAGCAGCGTAGCGGAAAAGGTCGGTCCTTGCTGGAACCCGCGGTTTTGCGTTTCGCAAGCTGTCAGGGCGCTACAGGCTGTTCCTCGCTCTCCTCAAACTCGATCTCATAGTCGAGTGGTTCCTCCGAAACGCTCTCCATGGAGTAGATGACCCATTCATCTTCCTCTTGGCGCAGTCGAACGAGCTCTTCCTGGCGTACTCCCGAGATTTCGCTGTGGCTCGTAAGGTCCTCCTCCGTGGCGACTTCCTCGGCATCGTCGGGCGATTGGTCCAGACGCCACCGTTCGGCGATTACCCGAAACGCGCGTTCGTCCTGACGCTGCGTTTCGACAGGTTCGATGCTCAAGTCGCTTATTCCGTAGAGCCAGGATCCCTCCGAGATCGGAGGGCGCCCCTCAGCATCCCATTCTCCGGCGTCGACGATTCCCGAGTCGAACTCCACGCTCATCCGCATTCGTGAGATGACAAACAGGTTAACGACTTCCCGAATACGCTCAGCGCCGGCCCCGTCGGCGGTTGCGTCTTCCATGAGTTCGTGATCGAGGTCGTTCTGCGCTTCATAGAACGCGCGCACAACCTCCTCGGCGGTGAAGCCCGCGGTTTTCGGAGGCTCGAGCCGGTTGCTTATCATGGTTCCGGGAATGGTTCCGACAACAATAACCGCGACTATGACGACGAGCGCCTGTTTCCAGTGCTTACGAACCTTCTCACGCCTCGTGAACTGTTGGAACAATTGCTTTCTCTTCTGTTCGGCTGCAGCAAGAATGCGGGTCCGCTCTTCGTCGCTGATTTCCCGTTTCACGCCGTCGGTGCGCCACTCGTGCAGAAGCGAAGCCCACTCGTCGAAGCCGGGAACGTGCTCGGAGGAAAGGGTCTGATAGAGAAGGTCGGAAATGTCTTTCCTGATTTCGGGGTAAACGAGAGACGGCTCGAGCAAACTCTGTTCGCGCACCATCGTGTGCCGGTCGGCTTCATCCTTCAGGTCAAAGGGCCAGCTTCCGGCAATAACCCGGTAGGAGAGGGCGGCAAGTGCAAATGAAATGTTTCCAGGACCTCGTTCATCCGGGTGATTGAGGTAGTCAAACTCCTCCCGGAGGCTGTCTTCATCCTGCTGCTCACGGATCAGCTCGACCACCTCCCGAGGGAGCAGCAGGACGCCCCCGTCATCGAGCAGAAGTACCCCGCGCAGGTGAAGGGCCGATGGGACAATATCGTGCTGTTCGGCCGTCTGCAGTGCCGTTGCGACGCGCTCGAGTGCGTCGAGGGCGGTCTCGGTGTCACCCTCGATAGCGTCGCGCAGCGGATATCCCGACATATACGGTCCGTATACATACACCGAGCCCGAATGTTCGGTAAGTCCGCCGGTGTTCCACCGCTCGACACTTCCGTCGTGGATGATCCAACCGTGGACGTTGGTGCCTTGCGAGAGTTTTCGTACTGCAAAACTACCGCCCCGTAACCCGGTCGCTACTCCGAGGAAGGTGCGGCTGTCGCGTTCAATTCTGACGAATCCGCGGGTGAGCGATGTCACGTTCATACCAATATAATGCTCCCCCGGGGATGTTCATGTCAAAGCCGACGGCACGCGATTGCCGCGTATTCGGTGTTCGCTCCGGTGTTACCATCGATATCGAAACTCGATCCCCGTGTGAGCACTTCGAAACTCTCATCGGCCGGACACGTTGCCTCGAGCAGCGTCAGACACGTGGCGGCAGGATAGCCGCGACCGCGTCGCACCGCCGGAAGGCAGCTGTGAACTTCGCGGTTTTCAAGCCGTGCGATAAGATCATCGGCTTTCGCGCGGACCGTTCGCGGATTGCCTCCGCGGGCCACGTTCGTCGAACAAATCCACAGGGTATCCTCTTCGCGGCAATCGGCGGTGGCCATTCGCAGCGCCATACCGACCTCCCGGCAGCAAGCGGTGGTAAGGTTGTTGACGAGTATTGGCAACACCAGTGTCTCAGGAAACAGAAACTGAACGAACGGCAACGCCGTCTCTATGCTCGGCGCCTGGAGATGAGGGATATCGTCGCGAACTATATTCGAAGTGATTTGCTTCAGATGCTCGCAGCGGTCCGAGGCCACCAGGCTGTCTCCCAGGGGAGTCCGAAATACATCCGACTCGGGAACCGCAGCTCGGGTGCATGTTCCCGGCGCAGCCGCGCCGATGATAACCGCCAGGCTCGGAGCACGGGTGGCAGCGCTCTTGAATGCGGCTGCCTGGTGCAGCCCTGAGTACTGCATGCTGCCGTGAGGACTGACGATGCCCGAGGCAGACCCGGCGACTTCCTCACACCGCAATAGCAGCATACGCACGGCCTCCTGCAAATGCGCGGCAGTGTGCGGATAGAAGATCCCGTCGAGCACTGCCTCGCGAATGAGCGGCGGGCGGTGCGACTCCATACCCTTAAGTATTGGAATTTTCCCCGCCGGTTCAACGTCGGTCGGTATCAAGCGGGGAGGAAAGTAAGGCGCGTACCCGAGCTTCATCCGGAACAACGGTCAAATTCTTCTCCTGAGTCGGAAGAACAAGGCCTCGAGGGCCATCCTTGGCCCGGCGAAGGTGTTTGACCTGCGTGTAGTATAAATCGACACCGGACGACGCCTGCGGTGCTTTACTGTAGCGGATCGCCAGTTGCGCGGCGTCGAGAAGGACCTCAAGTGGGACGGTTTTTCCCGCGATTGCCCGTACGAAGACGTAGCCCCCGGCGTAATCGCGCGTGTGAACCCACCAGTCGTTTCCCCGCGCGTGGCGCCTGAGAAGCACATCGTTTTCACGTGCGTTTCTCCCGACGAGAACCGTGAAGCCCTGCAGTTGCAGGGTTATTCCCGGTGCCCCGGAGGCGCGGTCGGATCCTTGTTTGCGACCGCCACCACGCGGTTTACCATACCGATCGGTAATCTGCCGCAGCGAGGAGGGGTCTTCGAATGTATCGAGCTGAGAGATCGTCGCCCTGACCTGCGAAAGCTCCTCTTCGGCGTCGACGATCTGTTGATCGATGTTCTTCTGCTCGCGCTCGCGTTTGCGCGCCCGGTCGTAATAGCGCTGGGCGTTCTCCTGCGGTGTCAGCGCCCGGTCGAGCGGGATCTCGATGGTCGAGCCCTCCTGCTCCCAGTCCTCTGCAACGAGCAGCTCGCTGCCGGGTGTAATGCGATACAGGTTCGCAAGGATGAGATCGCCGCATTTCCGATCGCTGTCTGCCTGGGTACCGGATTGTCGCTTGTTGTGCAGTCCGGTTACTTTCGCCGAGATTCGCTGTTCGGCGTCGCGAAGCGCCTTTGCCGCGTCCCGGCGAAGCCTTTCGAGCTCGCGCTGCCTGCGGGCCTCGCCGTATTCATGATCAACCGCTTCGTTGAGCGAAGAGAAGCCATCGAATGGACGCACCGAAAACCGTTCAGGGTCTCCTCTGTTCCCGCGCGCGACTGCTCTTTCCGGGTCGAAATGGTTACCGGAGGATTCCCCGCGTTTCGGTCTGCGAAAAAAGCAATCGATTATTGTCCCGTCACTCTCTGTAAGAAGTACGTTGGGAGCACTTCCCCACAAGCGAATCCAGAGCACCGGATGCTCGTCACTTCTGCGAATGTCGATGCGCAGAATGCGATCGTTTTCCACGTGTTCGATGGAATCGATAATTCCGCCGCGAATGCGCGAGCGTAGTAGCGCTTCGAATCGTTGCGACTTGGAGCTCTTTCGAAAGCGGCTTCGCGTCTCATGCAGCCGTGTCGCGCCCTGTTCCATGCTTACAAGCAGCGATTTTCGTCCCGAGCGGCCGTAGAGCTCGAGAACAAGGTGTTTAAAGTCGGGCTGAAGGATCTGCTGGATGTGACTTCCCTCGAGTTCGAGTTCGTCGAGAATCCGGTTGATCTCCTTCCAGTTAAGACTCATCCGTCGATTCCCGTTCGGCCGACGAGCGCCCGGATCTCACAGACCATGTAAAAACTGCCGGTTACAATCACCGTTCCGTTCTTCCCGGCGAGGGAACGAGCGCGCGCCAACGCGGTTGCAGGGTCGGTCAATAGTTCGACCTGAGCGCGCAGGGCCGAAAACACCTCTGCTACCGCTTCAGGATTCGACCGCTTGAAACTGCCCGGCCTCGAAACGATGACGTGGTCCACGTGGCTGTCGAGGGCCACGGCCATCGGTTCGACGGGTTTGCCCTCGACTGAGCCGAAGATCAAAACCCTCGGGCTGCCGCTCATCGATTCGACAGTGTGGGCGAACCGCCTCATCGATCCGGCGGTATGTGCTCCGTCGAGCAGTATGGACGGATTGCCCCGGATAAGTTCCGCACGTCCGGGAATCGCCGCCGTGCCAAGGCCTTTGAGTATGCGTACCGGATCGGCCTCGGGAAATACGGTGCGTAGCGCGAAAAACGCGGTAGCGGCGTTTTCCGCCTGCGCGGTTCCCGGCATCGACAGGAACAGCGTATACTTCCTCCCCGATTTCAGCCCGCCGATCTCCGATACATCGCTCAGCTGCGCTGTGGTACCCTGTGTTCCGACCTGAATGTTTTCGAGGTTGATGTGGTCCTGTGTCCTCCGTAGTGTGACCCCGCGTTCCTTCGCGCACAGCGAGAGTGTCCGATCTACATCCTCGAATTGCGGCGATGTGATAGCGGGAACCCCGTGTTTAAAGATTCCGGCCTTTTCCCGGGCGATTTCCGGGAGCGTGTCACCGAGGTATTCGGTGTGTTCGAGCTCTATCGGCGTAATAATGCAAAGGTCCGGTGTGCAAAGATTCGTCGCGTCGAGACGCCCGCCGAGACCCGTTTCAAGCACGACCCACTCGCAGCGTTGCGCTTGAAATACGAGGAAGGCGAGCAGTGTAAGCAACTCGAATGTTGTGGGGAGTCGTCGAGTCGAATCGGGAGCATCGCGCAGCGGTTCGATCGTACGAAAGATCTTGCGCATCTGCTCGAGGAGGACGCGTTCATCGGCAAATTGCGCGTTGACTCGAATACGTTCGCGGTAATCGCTGACGTGCGGCGAACTATACATACCGGTGCGAAATCCGAGTGCACGGAGCCCCGAGTCTACCAGAGCGGCGGTCGATCCTTTTCCCTTTGATCCTGCAATATGAATCGTGGGAATGCCGAGGTGCGGAGAGCCGAATGTTTCGAGCAGCTCCGACATGCGCTCAAGACGATACTCGCGCGGACGGTATCCACCACGTTCGAGATTGGTAAAGGATTCGATCCAGGAGAACCCTTCGTCCGCGTCCTGGAGGCTGGTCCGGCTTTGCATGTGAAACGCGTTCATCGGCGTGGTCACGACTCACATCGAACGTTTTCGCATTCTAATACCCGCCGCGTGGGCGGCAAAGCTTTCGTATTCGGCCATTCGTGCTGTGTGCTCGGCGAGTGTCTCGTACCCCTCGGAGGTAACGTGGATCACAGAGCTGCGCTTCACGAAATCGAGAACCGAAACCGGGGAGTACGTGTGCGCCCATCCACCGGTCGGCAGAACCGCGTTCGCGCCTGTCGCATAGTTCGCCATACTGAACGGTATGTTCTCCCCGATAAGGATTTCACCCGCGTTCCGTATCCCGGAGGCTGTCGCCCACGGATCGGCTGTCTGAATCTGGAGATGCTCACTCGCGATGAGGTTGGCGATTTCGACCGCCTCGGCGAGATTCTCGCAGAGAAGAATACCACCGTAGTTGCCGAGTACTGCCTCCACGAAACCCCGTCTCGGTTCGGGTAAGGCCGCCACGATTTCCGGAACGATCTCTGCGACTGCCTCTGCTAAAGGTCGGCTCGGTGTGACCAGAAGCGCTTGAGAATCGAGGCCGTGTTCGGCTTCGATACACAGGTCGAGTGCCACCTTCCAGGGATCGGCTCCGCCGTCGGCGAGGATCATGCTTTCGGTCGGACCCGCGGGAGAGCCTGTGTCGATACGGTCGGCGACAATTCGCTTGGCGGCGGTAACTCGAGCGCTGCCTGGTCCCACAACTTTTTCAACTGTCGCGATGCTCTCGGTGCCGTACGCGAACGCGGCGATAATGGCGGGGCCCCCGACACGGTAGACTTCGGTAATTCCGCATATGCTGCTCGCGACCAGGCAGGCGGGATCGACCGAGCCGTCCTCGAGGGCGGGCGTCGCGACAGCGACCCGAGGCACCCCGGCGATCACGGCGGGAACGGCGAGCATGTAGAGCATACTCGGGAAACTACCGCGTCCGCGGGGAACGTACAGACCGACCGAGTCGATCGGCGTGGTTTTCTCGCCGGCGAGAACTCCTGGACGGATCTCGTTCATCCGCATGTCGGTAATTTTTTGTGGACGGTGATACCGCATGCAGTTTTCGATGACGTGACGGAGGGTTTCGATCATCTCCGGAGAGAGTTTCTCGTAGGCCTGCTCGAATTCCTCGTCGCTCACCGCGAGACGATCGGGATGGACGTCCGCACGGTCGAACTCGCGCGCTGTCCGCGCGAGTGCCGCGTCGCCCTGCACACGGACCTCTTCGACGAGCTGTCGAGTCTCTTCGGTCACCGATCCGATATCTTCTTCCGAGCGATCAAGAATCCGTCTTCGCTCGTCGTCGGTCAGTTCGTTCCATTTCCGCATCGCCACGTTCATAGGCGACACGATACGGAGCGAGTAGGTCGAAGTCAACGGATTCTTTCGCTTGGGCCTGCCGTACGGGTCATCTTTTCGGTTCGTGTGCGACCGCGATCGTATGATAGAGGTCGAAAATGAACAGAAAAGCTCCTTGGATGACAACTCCCACACCGTTTCCCGAAATAAAGGGGTTCTCGGCAAAGGAAACCCATATGACGATACCGGCGGCGATGTAGAGAATATCCAGCACGGTATTTACCGCAAGTAATCGTACGAGTCGCGCGCGGCGGGTTTCAGCGTCGTTTGTCCCGCGACTCGAGCCACGCAGCCCGACGGCCGCGATCAGCGCATCGATAACGCCCCAGGCGACAGCCTGAACACCTATGCCCATAGCCATCGAGCCGGCGAGACCGCCAAGAAGCACAATACCCGACACAACGCTCAGGCCCGCCCACACAAGAAGTCGTAGCCCAATGCCTCGCTCGGTCGCCTGCAGGTGTGCAAGCGCCTGGGGCACGGTGTCTCGGTTGGGGGTGAAGGGCGACGCTCGATACGTTCTGCTCATTGTGGCTATGAAGCTATGTCGGAATGGCCGTGTACGACAAGGCGTTCCGGCGGCGATCGAGGTCGGTTTTTGCGCCCGCTTGCTTCGCTGTCCTGCCTGCGGCTACCATGTGGCTCATGGTCATCAAACCAATGATTCGGAATAATTTATGTATGAACGCTCACCCTGTGGGCGCCTCGAAGTGGGTTGACGATCAGATCGAGTACGCTCGCTCCAAAAGCGCAATCGACGGCCCGAAACGGGTGCTCGTAATCGGTGGCTCCGGTGGATACGGGCTTTCAAGCAGACTCATTTCCGGGTTCGCCGCCGGTGCCGGAAGCATTAATGTAGCCTTCGAAAGGGAACCGACTGCGAAACGCACCGGCACGGTCGGCTGGTATACATCAATGCACCTCGACCGCAGGCTCCGCGAGTCGGGACTTGTCGGTGAGACGATTATGGGCGACGCGTTCAGCTATGAGATTAAACAGCGAGCAATCGATTCCATTCGCGAAAAGTTCGGAACGGTTGACCTCGTCGTCTACAGCCTTGCCTCAGGAGTTCGCACCGACCCCGACACCGGCGTAACGTATCGAAGTGCGTTGAAACCGATAGGGCGTGAGTACACAGAACGCAGTCTCGATCCGATTCAAGGCACCCTTTCACAGGTTACCATATCGCCGGCTACCGACGAAGAAATTGATTCGACGGTCAAAGTTATGGGTGGTGAAGACTGGATGCTCTGGATGAAGGCTTTAGCCGAAGCAGACGTGCTCGCCGAAGGTGTGCAGACCGTGGCATACAGCTATATCGGGCCGGAGCTTACCTACCCGGTATACCGGCACGGTACCATTGGCCGCGCGAAGGACCATCTCGAAGCGACTGCTTCGCGCATTACCGAAGCGCTCTCCGGCGTTTCCGGAGCCGCGTACGTTTCGGTTAACAAGGCGGTGGTGACTCGGGCGAGCGCGGTAATTCCCGTGGTTTCGCTGTATCTGGCAGTGCTTTTTCGTGTAATGAAGGACAAAGAGTTACACGAGGACTGCACGCAGCAAATATATCGCTTGTTGTCCGAGCGGCTTTACGCACGAAAAGGCGAGCATCCACGCGCTGAGGTCCCTGTCGACGAGCAAGGCCGCATTCGCGTAGACGACTGGGAATTTCGCCCCGACGTACAGGAGGAGGTCACCCGTATCTGGCAGGAAGTGAACGAGGACAATCTGGATACGATTACCGATCTCGCCGGGTATCGTCACGAGTTTCTCGCGATCCACGGCTTCGACGTGCCGGGCGTCGATTACGATGCCGACGTAGCGCCGGACGCCTACTGATTGGCATAAACGGCAGTCATTACCATGAACATGGAAGCGTTTATACTCGGCTGCGGCGGTATGATGCCCTTGCCGAACCGTCATCTCACCTCCATGCTCCTGCGGCGCGAGGGTCAATTGTTTCTTTTCGACTGTGGCGAAGGGTCACAGGTTTCCCTGCGAAAGCTGAATCTGAAATGGAAGAAGATTTCTGCCATTTTTATCACGCATAGCCACGCCGACCATGTAACCGGTCTTCCGGGCATGCTCATGCTGAGTGCCCAGGTCGATCGCGATGACCCGTTGTATATTTACGGTCCGCCGAGAGTGAAAGAGTACGTGGAGGCGAACCGGCGAATCCTGGAAATGTATATTAATTACGAGATCATCGTTCAGGAAATCGAGGATCCGTCCACGCCCGGTGTTCTTTATGAGGGAGAAGGATTTCACGTTCGCCATTTTCCCGCGCGCCACACGAGAACATGCGTGGGATACTCATTGATCGAAGACGATCGAAGCGGCATTTTTCACCCGGAACGCGCCGAGACGGCGGGCGTGCCACGAGGGCCGCTGTGGGCACAGCTGCAGCGCGGTGAGGCGGTGACGCTCGCGAACGGAGGAGTGGTTTCACCCGAGGACGTACTCGGGCCGTCGCGCCCGGGACGTAAGGTCACGTTTTTGACTGATAGTCAGTACCTGCCGAGCTTTGACAACGAAGTGGCCGGTTCGGACCTCTTGATCTGCGAAGGGATGTTCGACGAGAGTATGCGTGAAAGCGCCCGGTCGAAGCGCCATATGACCGCCGGCGATGCAGGAAAGCTCGCCCGGCAGGCCGGAGGCGTCGAGAAAATGGGCTTGATTCACTATAGCCCACGGTATACAGACCGCGACCTGAAGGTGCTGCTTAAGGAAGCACGCGCGGAGTTTTCCGGCAGCTTTCTCTCTCGCGACCGGCAGCACATTCCGGTGCCCTACAAGGAGTGACCGGACAAATCAAGGATATGCAACTCTGATTCTATGAGCGATAACACCCGGCAGACCGCCGTAAGCTTTACTAACATCAGCCTTTCATTTGGTACGCTCAAAGCTTTGTCGTCGATTAACTGCTCGATTCCTGCCACCGGTGTGGTCGGACTTCTCGGCCCGAACGGCGCGGGCAAGACGACGCTGCTTCGCGTGCTGTTCGGCTATCTGCTCCCCGACTCAGGCTCGGTGCGGGTTTGCGGGATCGATTTATTCGAAGACCCGGGAGGCGCGCGCGCCAATATCGGCTATATGCCGGAACGAGCCTCCGCGTACGAAGAATTGACCGTGGATGAGCATCTGCACTTTCTTGCCGATGCGTACGGACTTTCGCGACGCGAGCGCTCGAGCGCCGTGGCGCGTGCCGCCGAAAAAAGCGGTATCGAAAGCGTTCGCCACAGGCTTATCCGCAATCTGAGTAAAGGCTACCGGCAACGTCTCGCGCTTGCCGGGGCGATTGTGCATTCACCGCCGATCATTGTTCTCGACGAACCGAGCGCCGGCCTCGATCCGAATCAGATCTTCGAGCTGCGTGCGCTCGTGAGCGAACTCGGGGAAACGCATACAGTTATTGTCAGCAGCCATGTTATGCAGGAAATCGAGGCGCTCGCCGACCACGTGCTTATTCTCGATCAAGGTCGCATAGTCGCCGATGGGGCGGCAGCGTCCCTGCTCGGTTCCGGCGGTAGCGCGGCGTGGGATGTAACGGTCAGCGGGTCTTCGCGCGAAGCGATCGATTCGGCGCTGTCGGCGTTCGACGGGACGGCGAGTGTCATCTCATCGAGCGATGATTCACCCTCGCTACGTGTCGAGCTGATTCCGGCCGGTTCCGAGGAGACGGCAGAGACCGAAGTCTTCGATTGGGCGGTCAAGAACGGGCTTAAACTATCCCGGTTGGAGAGGCGAACGGAACGGCTTGAGTCGCTCTTTCGGCGACTGACCGTGCACGATGCTTTCGAAGGGCAGGCTGAAAACAATGGTGGTGACGGAGGTCGGGATTCATGAGTAACGCGTACTCGCAGCATTCGCGGCGTCCGGTATGGGCAGCGGGCTTTGTCGCCGTCTTACGGCGCGAGTCGCTCGGACTCGCGAATACGGCGATCGGGTGGCTTGTCGCAGCGTTCATGCTGGCACTCTCGTCGACATCCTTCTTCTGGATCGAACGGTTTTTTGAACGGGATGTTGCTTCGCTCGAGGGCTACATCGATATATGGCCGGCGCTATTCGCGTTTGTCATACCCGCGCTGACGATGAGATCCTTCGCTGAGGAACGCAGCAGCGGAATGCATGAGATTCTCTCGGTGCTTCCGGTGTCTGCCGGCACGGTGGTTTCTGCAAAGTTCGCTGCGCTCGCGGGGTTTATGGTGGCGACGCTCGCGTGTGCCACCCCGGTTGCTTTCGGAGTCAGTCTGCTCGGAGAGCTATCGGTAAGCCTGGTTGTAACCCAATTCGCCGCGCTTATGCTGCTTTCGTGGTGTATGATCGCGGTAGGGCTTCTTATTTCCGCGCTCAGCCCGAGCCAGCTTGTCGCGTATGTCGTTACCACGGTAGTGCTGGTTACGTTCAATTTTCTCGATTTGCTTCCCCCACTGCTCGGCCTGGGCGGCGCGGCCACAGATATGGCCCGAACGGTCAGTCTTAATGCGCGCTACGAGCGGCCGGCGCAGGGACTTCTTTCCATTGCCGATCTCGCCTATTTCGGCGTTGTCGTAGTCGTGTTTCTGCGTGCGACGACCCACGCGATAAACGCGCGACGGTACTAAGAGAGGTAACACCATGGGCAAGAATACCGCTCCTGGCCCACGAAAGAGACTACGACGCAGCGAGTGGATCCTCACGTCACTTTTTCTTTTAGGTGGCGTATTCGTTGTCGTAAACGTCACGCTTTTCGACATTCAGGTCGATACGACTCCCGAGCGCCGCTTTTCCCTCTCCGATACTACCGAGGAACTTCTCGCCTCCTTCGAGGAGCCTGTGCGAATCCGGTACTACGTCAGCGAGGAGCTCCGTGAGATGTCCGATGAGCCTGAGCAAACCGAACGATTGCTGAGGCGATACGAGTTACTCGGCGGCGCGAACGTGTCCGTGGAAATTATCGATGCCGGAAGCGAAGGGGGCGAGGCCGCGGAGAGCGCGGGACTGAGAGGCGAAGAGATTCAGGTACCGGGTCAATCAGGAGGCTCGGAAACCACGGTGTATTCAGGCCTTACCGTCAGCTATCTCGGACAAGAGCGCACGATTCCTTTCCTGTTCGCACACGAGCAACTCGAATATCAACTCTCAAATGCGCTGTTTGATGTCCGGCAAAGCCCACCGCCCCGGGTAACGGTGATGCTCGGCACCGAGGGGGAAGCTTTCGACGTTGACTACGCGGAGCTCAGAAACGAATTATCCGACCGTTTCGACGTAACGGCTCTGGAAGCGGGTGACTCCGAGGTTCCGGCTGATACCGATGCCCTTCTGTTGCTGGGAACGAGAACATTTACCGAGCAACAGGCAAACGCGGTTCGTTCCTACTTGGACGAGGGTGGGAAAGCCCTCGTAGCCGGGGATGGACTGAGGGTTAATCTTTCCACGCTCGATAGCGAACCGGTACGCGAGGCATCACGGTCGGCGCTCGACGAGGTTCTCGGCACTGCCGGAATGACCATCGAGCCTCTCGCGCTTATGGATTCGCGAAATAATGAGCTTGTTACCGAAGGTGGAATGTCCGGCGTTTCCTACCCGCCGTGGATTGTCGCCGACTCGCGTAACGCCGATCCGGATCACCCCGTGACCGTCGGCATGGGGGACCTCGACTTGTACTGGCCTTCGCCCCTTCGCGTTGATACCCCGGAGGATGGGCGAAATGGCCCGCTTGTTGTAACGACCGGAGATGCCTGGCTCCAGGGAGAGCCTATGAACCTGCAACCTGATAACCGCGCCGCGCTCGAGCGCAACCGTGAGCAATCGCTTGCCTCGTATGTGCTCGCAGCGTGGGCCGAGGATACCCATTCGGAAGACTCAAGGCTTGTGGTAGTTTCCGATAGTGATTTTGCCAGTAATCTCGTGTTTTATACCGAGAGTTTCGCGAACTTCATGTTTGTCGAGCGAAGTCTGCTCTGGCTTCTCGGAGAAGACGATATGGCCGGTATTCACGTGCGCAGCCGGCAACCGGCCGGGCTCGACCGTATAGAGTCCCCGGACGCGCGGGTTGTAACCGCTTGGCTCGTCGGGTCTGTGAATACCGTATTGATTCCGTCGGTGATATTGCTGTCGGGGTTCCTTCGACTGAAACGGCGTCGTAAACGGGACCAGCGCGAGGCGGACTCATGACCCGAAAACGGTTTCTTGTCCGTGTGGCGATTGTCGTCGGCATCGCCGCGCTCGCGCTCGCAGTACAGCTTGTCGCGCGGTATGCGCTGCGAGGAAGCGATGAGCCGGCCGAGTCGGAAATTCCGCGACTCCTGGACATCGACGATCCGGAATTGATTTCGTCGGTAGAGATTGAAACCGCTTCGCGTATTCTTTCCTTTGAACGTGTGCCCATCGACGAGGGAGCATATCGGGAGCGGGGCGTGGATATTGTCCTTTCTGAAGGTCGTGTTCCTGCGCGGACCGATCGCTTCGAAGCGTACCTCGAAGAACTCTGCGCCATGCGGCGCGATTCGCTCGTGACGAATAACCCGGATCGGCATCGCGACCTTTCGGTGGCCCGTGGTACCGCGTTCTCGCGTGGTTATGATTTTCGCGTCACGCTGACCGACAGGGCAAACACCGAACACGAGGCGCTTTTCGGTCTCTCTTCTGATGCTCCGAGCGTGTTCGTCCGCAAAGGTGGCGAAGATGACGTGTACCGATTCGAGGACACGGTGAGTTTCTATATGGATCAGGGACCTCAGTACTGGGCTGATTTTCGTCTTTTCGCCGGGCAGTTTCCGCTCGAATCCATCGAGTCGGTCCGAATCGACGAATACCGAGACGAGGAATGGAAAGAAATGTCGCGCTGGGATTCTGCAGGCTCGCAGCAACCGCGATTCGAGCGTGAAGGCGAGTCTGGATCTCCCGACTACCGAGACAACGAGCGAGCGGTTCGCAGGGTGCTTTCGCTCGAGGCTGATGGATTTATTCAGGACGGGCCACAGGAGCCTGTATGGAGGATCACCGTCACCAACGAAGATCGCGACAGGGTACGCGTGCACGTCGGCGAAGATCGCAGCGCCGATGCGTATCCGGCTCGTATCGTCTCAGGACAGGAGCATTTGACCGCTTCAGAACGCGGACCGCTGGCTCTTCGCGCCGCCTTGTTCGAGTCCGTCCTTTCGGAATTGGAATAGCACTCGCAATCGAGACCGGCATTCCATATCAGGCTCCCATGCGCGTGGCTATGTACGAGCGATATCGATCCGGGTCGGGACGGAAACCTACCACGGTTGATGCATCGTCGGTACGCGCGAGAGCCTCCCTCGCTTCGGTCAGAAGGCGGTCGCTTTCGACCAGCCGCCCGTTTCGGCTGCTCGCACCGATCAAGACTTTGAAACTCCCCAGTTCGTGCCGTTTCAGCAGCGTAACGAACCTCTGCCCTTTGCGCATGGCATTATCGAGATCGGTTCCCGGTAATATGATGCATATCCGGGCATCCGAATACTCGAATGCTAGGTCCTCGAACGGAAACTGTTCCAGCACAAGTCTGCCGAGGACTGCTGAAGTTACCGGACTGTCTTCGGCATCCCTGATCTGAATCATGAACACCGATAGGTCGAGGTCGTTTTCGGCGGCACGCTCGAGCTCGAGCGAGAGACGGCGGGGAAGATGAGCGGAGAAACTGAGGCCGGATTTCGGAGAGACAAGGGGCGGACCCGAATTGTCGCCATATGCATTCGGATCCGGAAGTTCGTCGTCGGCGACGGAGGTCTCGGGTGTCGTTTCACTCGACGCCGGTGAAGATGCCGGCGCCGCGTCGTGTCCCGACTCCTGCGGTGCAGAATCGTGATTCTGAACGCGTGCGCCTTCGGGTCTCTCCGGCTCCGACGCATAGCTTTCCGGCTTAAGCGACGCGATGAGGACAATGAGAACAAGCAACGCGAAAGTGATTATCGTCAAAAGCCCGTCGCGCAGCGTCTGGAAAACAAGATTCGCCTCGAGTGTCGTATACACGGCGGTTACAACCAGATCGCTGGATTCGGTTACCCCTATTCGTGCGTCGAGTTGCTGCTCCCAGGGGTCGCGATACGACAGATTCGGCTCGAAATCGATGTCCGAGATATGTTCAGGCAGTCTTGATCGCGTGCGCGACCACCCATAGTCGATACCCCCGTCCTGGCGCGTTACCAGAAGAAGCGACAAGTCACTGTTATCTTCGACAACCGGTCGCAGTGCATCGGCAAAACGATCGTACTCGGCTTCCGCGAGAAGTTCGGACGCCTCTCGCACTTCCTGCACAACCGCTGCGAAATGTTGCTGCGCCCGACTGTCGCCGGACGAAGAAGCTTGCCAGATACGAACGACGGACAGCGCAGGAATACCGAGAAAAAGAATAAGGCTGATAACGATCAGGGTGACGCGCGCGGTTTTGCTCATCACAACACAGTATAGGTGAATTTAAGAGATGATTTCCAAGATTATTACGGCATTTTCGGGTACACGGCCGAAACAAGGCGGCAGAATCGACGCACCGCGGTCTCCAGCGCCTCGTGCCAGGCCAGCGAGTGTCTATGCGAGAACGCCAGAGCCGAAGGGATGCAGCCTGCAAGAAGTGCTCGCTCGTGTCTGCTCAAGCTCAAGTAGTACTCTGTGCTCGACTGAGGGCCGGGACTCGGAAGACCGGTGAGTTGCGTAGCGATCGACCCGAGACGATCGATGGCCCAGCGCTCACCCGGCGGTAGGCCGGGGTGCATTCGACCGGGTGAAGGTCGGTTCGCCGGCCGCTGCTTGAGCTCGAAGGTCGCTAACCGCGCCGCATCGAGTTCCGGAGTACGGACCCTCCCGTCGCTATCCCGCCGCGCCTGCGGCGAGCGGTAACAGAACTGGTACTCGAGTGTGATTGCGCCCGAAAGTCGCGTGGCTCGCTGTTCGAACAGAGTATCGACGTAACTACCGCGGACGTAACTCTTTTCGTACGGGTAGGCGTAATCGGCGCCCGCCGTAGCTATTTGCGCGGCGCCGAGCGCTTGGGAGACCGAAATTGCGGCTTGGGTTACATCGGAGCCCCGGAACGCGGGCCACGGCAACGCGTTATCCCCGCGCAGGAGCCTTAGAAGGGGATGCTCGCCCGCGATGGGCACGGCGGTTTCGACTGTTCGCCAGATAATCGGACACGCTGCCACATCGACCATCCACGGAACGTCCGTTCGAGCGCCGCAGAGCAAATGGTGATAACTGTACACCGCCGGATCGACCGATACGATTGCTACAGGGCGAACGCCGTGGGCCTCGAGCGCGGGAGCGGCCGTATCCGTGGCGAGTATCGGTTCGCCGGTGCGCCCATCGTCTATCCAAGATTCGAGACCAGGCCCGGCCCCGGCAATGGTTAACCGGGAAGGAAGCTCGAGTGAGAAGTCCCGGGACGCGGCGGTGGGAAAGTTCAGGATAAGATTTCTCATCCAAAGCAGACCGTATCGCGTCTGGGCTGTTATGTCCCCCGAGAGGAGATCGGCCACCTCTTTGACCGCACGATTGCACGCTTCGGATAGCTCCGGCAGAGCTCTGTCTATTCCACGCAGTATGACCGAGCCGAGTCCGCCGGTAATAAGCGGTATAAACGCTGCGCGCAGCTCGTACGTCGCTTCTTCCGCGGTGACAATTCTGACGCGTTCATCCGAGAGAATCGTTTCGAACTCGATCTCCGAAAGGATCCGTGCGAGGACATCCGGTGGCTCGGAAACCACAATCACGGAGTGTGGACGGCGCGATTCGAGCAGCGCCCTGACGTGGGCACCGTTGCCGAGCCCAGCGACAGCGAGCAGCTGAGAAGGGGCGACGTCCTTTACAGCCCGGGAAGCCTCGTTTGCCGGCGAGTAGCGCGAGTGAAGCCAGATGTCCCCTTCGGAACCGCTCATCACAGGGACCAGCTCGCCGTTGCGCGCGCGACGTGCGCAAACGCGTTCGCTCGGGCGGGCGAGTTGAATCGATTTCATGAACGCCTTGGATGCCCGGCAAGCAAGCCCGGCAAGGTTTGATTCCAGCTCTTTTGTACTCACACCGCTCCCTCCTCTTAGCCGGGAAGGTCATGAAGCGAAGAAAGTGCCTCGCGGATCGCAGTCGAATCGTTGTCGACGTTCAGCCAGCGGGCAAGTTCCCTGCGAAATACCGGATCGCTGTTTCCGGACCGAGGCACACCGGCAGCGATAAGAAGGTGGGCTTCCACCTCCTTCCGGCTGAGCGCCGGCGTCGTCGCCGCATCGAGCGCTTCATCACTGTTTCGGCTCGAAGCCGTCGCGGCCCCCTCGTTTCCCGCCGAATCGACTGTCTCAAGCAGCTGAGTAATCGAGGCCGGCTGCATACCGGTATCGATTTCGCTGGGATTCACGCGTCGGACGGAAGCAAACTCCCCACGGTGGCTACGAAACCACTCTGCGTAGAGATCGAGGTTATCGGCACGTCGGATGCGGGTATCACGCGACGGGTGTGTATCCATCGCACGAGTCCAGCGGCTTGTCACTTCGGTTGTGAAGCGGTCGGTATTTACGGCCAGAAACGTATCGAAGGCGTGAGGAGAGGCGTGGTGTCGAATATCGTCGAAGCAGAGATCGAGTCCGGAGACAAATCGTGGTCCCTCTGAGACCATGGAGGCGATTCGCAGGGCGGTCGTTGTAACGGTGCCGGCCTCTGGTATGCTCCGGGCACTGAGACCGGCGGCCTTCAACACTGTGTTCTCCACGTGGCTATTGCCCGAAATGACGGTAGTTGTGTGCGCATTTCCTCGGAACGGGACCGGTGGCGGGGCGGCGGTGAGCGGCATTACGAGATGGAAACGCGCCATGGAGGCTGAGAGTGTGTTCCACGCATCCCGGAAATGGAGAGTCGAGTAAAATCCCGCGTCGGTGTGGACGATTATCTCGGGCTTGATAGCGAACGAGCTCAGAAGCTCCAGTGCCGAGGCCACAGCAACGATTACGGGTTTTCTCGGTGACCGAGCGAGCGCCTCGACCGTTTCGAGCGCCGAAGGGCCGGGGCAAACCACCAGCGTCGGCCTGCGGTCGAAGGAGGGAAGCTGCGTTGCAAGTGGACCCCGGGTGCAGTTTCGAAGTGTATTGCGAATCCAAAGTCGTCCCCATCTGCGTACGGTCGCCGTATCGGCGGCTCTTCGACGCACGACACGCTCGACCGCGTCGCGGGCAGTCTCGTATTCATGCCTGAACGCAACACAGGACGGCTCCCATTCAATCACGAGAAGTCCTGATACATCGAGGTGAGATATCAAGGCCTCGAACCGCGATTCAGAGAATTCGGCGGCAGAGCATTGAGCATCCTCACCGGTAGCGCGTCCAAGAACCAGGGTATGGCTACCCTCACGCGTCAACGGCGACGAAAGAGTCTTCGAGAGATGGATCGAGACGAGCTCACATTCGGGAAGCAGCCGGGCACACGCGTCTTCGATGTAGCCGAGTCCTTCGCTGATAACAATAACACACTGCGGATGATGCCCGTCGGATCCGTGATACGCACGAATTCTCGCTTCTACGAACCGCTCGGTTTGTTTTCTCGGATCGTAGCGAGAGTAGAGGTAGCGCGAGTTCACTCGCGCCGTTGTCTCGCCGCTCCGTGCAGTTTCTTTGTTCGGCTTGATCTCGGGCCTCACGTTAAGGGAACAATTGTCGAGAGAAGAGAATCAAGGGACGTCGAACTATTGGGGAATTGGCGAAGTTCCATATCGAGAGAAAATGCACCGGGCAGAATCGGCATTCGTTCTCTGAGCTGGTCTTCGAGCTCGCTCACCAGCAGTTCGACAGGCGTCTGCTCGTGCAGCAGGACCCCGGCTACTATCTTACCCGGTTCGGGTATACAAAGGTCACCGGCCCCGCCGAGAAGCGAACAGATTGTCGCTTCGGCGTCGGCGCGCACGCGCTTACGCGAGTACGAGGGAAGCAGATCGGTGAGAAGCGATTGGAGGTCGTCGAGAGAGATTCGCATGAGAAGCATGGAATAGGGCCCGCTGTCGGTGCTTTCGGCAAGCTCTTCGACCGAGTGCCGAAAGTCGGCGGTGTCGAGCAGGAGTGGGTTATACATGCGATCAAGGAGCGTTTCGCGCTCTTCGACGAGCTTGCGTCCGAGTGGCTCTGATACCGCTGCGAGCAGCATATCGCGTGATTGTGCGTCGAACTCGATTAGGTCGGAATCAAGAACAACCAATACTCCGGCAAGCCGCGAGCGCGTGCGCAGTTTTACAAGCAGAACCGTTTCAAGTGTCCGGCCTTCGCGGAAAGAGAGAAAGGGGGATAGCGGGGCTGCTGTATCGGGCCGGTACGACGCCGTGACGCCCGGGCAGAGCGACATAACGTCCGACCGAGCCATCGCCAGACGGGTCTGAGTTGTCGGATCCAGATCGCGGTACGCCCATACCTTGAAGAGGTCGTCGGCTGCGTCACGCACGAGCAGCGCGCCTTTTCGGATGTTAAACAGCTGCGCGATAAACTCGAACAGCGAGCCTGGTACGGTTACCCCTCCGGGTATGTCGTCGATCTGCTCCAAACATGCATTAAGCATGTCGCGGGCGCTGTGTGTCCGGACCGAGACGGAAGGCGAGAGAACTGCGACCGATTCCTGCGCCGGGGCGGATTCGATCCGTTCTTCGAGCACACGGTTCATCAGTCCCATGCGGTTCAGGGCTCCAGACCTAATTCCTCGAAAAGACGCTTGTATACCTCAAAGTGTTCGGAGTTCGCGAATTCCCGTATCTTCTCCTCGGGAAGTGATTCGAGCAGCTGGTCCATATAGCTGAGTACCGATTTGATTTCCTCGCGCAGGTTCTCCGGAAGCTCGTCATCAGTAGGTGTTTCAGTAGGTGTTTCGGCGGGCCGTGCTGCGGATTGTTCGACCGACTCGATATCCGCGTCGTCGGCTGCGTCGGTGTCCACCCGTTCGGGATTTTGCTCACTCGGGCTCCGGGGTTCGTCCTCGAGCTCTTCGATATCCGCGAGCTCCGTGTCAATGTCCATACTCGCAAGCGCGTCGACTTGCTCCTCGCTTGCCCCGAACATTTCGTCCGGTCCGTTTGATTGGTACGGCTCTTCATCGGAAACGAGCGAGCCCGAGCTGTCCTCGGTCGGGAGTTCGTCCTGCGCACGCGTGTCGTTGCTTTCCTCCGAGTCGAGCGTCACGATGAGTTCCTCCGGAATCTCGTCGTCCGATCCTTCAGACTCCGGAAGTTGTTCCGCGGCGGGTTCGCCGTTGTCCCCTTGATCATCCGGAAAGGAGGCGTCGAAATCGTCGAAGACAACATCGTCGGACTCATCGCTA
>JBKGYS010000006.1:0-36548 GCA_046545955.1 Spirochaetales bacterium
CGTACACTGCACGATCGAGACCCAGCGACTTCATCTTTCCGCCAACATCTTCCCCGATTTGTTTACCGTGTTCTACCGTGGCTTTAAGCCCTCGCGTGTTTCCACTGACGCCGGATGTCTGTGCCAGCGTATGCCCGGTCGAATCGTCGATAACCTGGACGTAGAGGTACTTGTTGCTCTTGTATACCGATATTCGGGGCCGATCAGCGCTTCCATTGATCTTTCGGCGGACGCGAGACTTTCGCCGCTTCTTCTGTTCCTGCTTGATACGAAGTCGTTTCATATTACTTCACCCCGGACTTTCCGACCTTGCGTCGAATGAGCTCTTCTTCATACTTAACGCCCTTGCCCTTGTAAGGCTCCGGCGGCCGCAGCGAGCGTATCTCCGAAGCGACTTTGCCGACGAGATCTTTCTGAACGCCTTTCACTACCACGCGCGTCGGCCCATCGGTTTCAACGGTCACTCCGTCGGGCACGATAAACTCGATCGGGTTGGAATACCCGAGGTTCAGCGTGAGGCTCTGCCCACTCACCTCGGCTCTGAATCCGACTCCGTTTATGAGCAGCGCCCGCGAAAAACCCTGGCTGACACCGGTGACCATGTTCTGCAGCAGCTGACGGTACAAACCGTGCATGCTCCTTGCCCGCTTACTTTCGTTTCGCCGCGTTACAATACCCCGACCATCTTCAACCTTGATGAATACCTGCGGCTCGTACGTTTGCGAGAGAGAACCTTTCGGGCCCTTAACGGTGAACCTGTCGGCTTCCACGTCGACTGTAACTGAATCGGGTATCTGTACGGGTAACTTTCCTACTCGTGACATACCACTCTCCTACCAGACCGAACAGATCAGCTCGCCACCAACCTGGCGATCGTAGGCCTTACGGCCAGTCGTCACACCGGAACTGGTCGAAACTATGAGCATCCCATATCCGTTGTATACCCGCGGCATTTTCTTGTAGCCGCTATAGACGCGCCGACCCGGTGTGGAAATCTTTTCGAGCCCATGAATGATCGGGTTCGCCCGCGTGTCGTATTTGAGAAAAATACGGATATTGGGAAACCCATCAACCGTAACTTTCTTGAAGTTCTTAATGTAGCCTTCGTTCTTCAAAATCTTCACAATCTCGAGCTTTAGCTTCGACGTGGTTATATCAACCTTGTCGAACTTCGCCATACTCCCATTGCGAATCTTGGTCAGCATATCAGCTACCGGATCCGAGACACTCATAGACCCTCCTACCAGCTCGACTTGGTAACGCCGGGAATCATGCCTTCGCTTGCCAGTTCCCGAAAACAAATACGACAGAGCTGAAACTTCCGCATATACCCCCTTGCGCGCCCGCAGCGGCGGCAACGGTTCACCGCTCGTGTCGAGTATTTGGGCCTTCGTTGAGCTTTTACAATAAGTGCTTTCCTTGCCACGGCTTACCTCTTCTTCTGCCCTCTTACAATAATCAATTCCAAGTCTACGGATCAGCTTCGAAACGGCATGCCGAGTTTCGCCAGCAGGCTTTTCGCTTCTGCATCCGAATCAGCTGTCGTGCCGATCACAATATTCAACCCGGTAACACGTTCAATCCGATCGTAGTCGATCTCCGGAAAAATTATCTGCTCGGTAACACCGACAGAGTAATTACCATGCCCGTCGAACGCGTTGGGATTCACGCCCCTGAAGTCCTTGACCCGCGGCAGCGAGATATTCACGAGGCGGTCGAGGAACTCGTACATGCGCGCCCCTCTAAGGGTAACTTTCGCACCGATCTCCATTCCCTCGCGAAGCTTGAAATTCGCGATCGATCGTTTCGCCTTAGTCTTTACAGCCTTCTGTCCGGCGATGGCGGTTAGCTCGGCAACAGCAGCATCCAGAACCTTTTTATTCTGCACAGCGTCGCCAACCCCCATGCTGATCACAATCTTCTCGACGCGTGGGATCTGCATTGGTGACGCGTACCCGAACTCGTCAAGAAGCTCTTTCCTCACGGTCTCCAGATAATATGACTTCAACCGGGGAATCGTATTCACTGCAGTAGCCGCCATTACAACACCTCTCCGGTCTTCCGTGCGGTCCGGGTCTTCTTGCCGTCAGAATTAACAGTGAATCCCACCCTTGTAGGCTGCCCCTTAGAGACCGGCATAACGTTGGAAACGTCGATGGACGCTTCCACCTCGATTATGCCGCCCTGCTCGTTCTGACGCTGTTGTTTGACCGCCTTTTTCACCATGTTGACACCTTCGACAAAGACTCGGCTGCCGTCCTTTGTAAACCGCACTACCTTCCCGGTCTTCCCTTTGTCTTTGCCCTTCATAACCATAACGGTGTCGTTCGCTTTTAATCTTCTACCAGCCATAATACTCCGAGTCCTTACAGCACTTCCGGCGCCAGAGAGACGATCTTCATGTAATTGCCTTCCCGCAGTTCGCGGGCAACCGGCCCGAAGATACGCTTACCCTTCGGATTCATCGTAGCATCGAGCAGTACACACGCGTTATCGTCGAAGCGAATATACGTTCCATCGCTTCTTCTCTGCGACCGCTTCGTACGCACGATTACCGCCTTTTCGACGTTCCCGCGTTTCACGGGAGCGTTGGGCAGCGCATCCTTCACGGCGACAACAATTACGTCGCCAATTCCGGCAGTTTTTCGTTTGCTACCTCCGAGGACCTTTATGCACTGCACCTCGCGCGCTCCGCTGTTGTCAGCGACACTGAGATAAGAGTTCATCTGCACCATGCCTGTTACCTCGCTCGCTCGATTACTTCCACCAGGCGCCATCGCTTGGTTTTCGATATGGGCCGTGCTTCCATCACGCGCACCCGGTCGCCGATATTCGCGCTCTCCTGCTCGTCGTGCACCTTCACTTGCTTGGTTTTATTGACGTACTTCTTGTACAACCGGTGAACGGTTCGCCGAGCGACCGAGACGACAATGGTCTTATTCATTTTATTACTGACCACCGTCCCGACGAGAACCCGCTTCTGCTGCTTCCGCGCCGCTCTCTTCAGTATTTCTGCATCAGACACGAAAACCCCCTACGAATCCGACCCGGTAACTTCGGGATGGTTATATATAAGCGTGTTCAGCCGCGCAATCTGGCGTCGGAGTGTACGTTTCTCGAGCGGATTCTCCACATGCCCGACGACCATATTGAACCGAATATCTTTATACCTTGTCCTGACTTCCTCGCGCTTCTGAACAAGCTCCTGAAAGGTCAGGTCTTTAAACGCATTCTTCATAGCCCGTTACTCCAGATCGCTTCTGATCATGAACTTGCACTTAATCGGGAGCTTGCTCGCGGCAAGTCGCATGGCGCTTTCACCGAGCTTTGAGTCGACGCCGGAAAGCTCGAACAGAATCCTGCCCGGCTTCACCGCGGCCACCCAGTGCTCCGGGTTTCCCTTTCCCTTTCCCATCCGGGTTTCGGCGGGTTTGCTGGTATAGGGAATATCCGGGAAGACCCGAATCCATACACGACCACCACGCTTTATGTGCCGCGTCATCGCGATACGTGCCGCCTCTATCTGCCGATTCGTGATCCACTTCGCTTCCATCGCAACCAGCGCGTAGTCACCGAAACTGATCGCATTACCACGCGTGGCCAAGCCACCCATGGTCTTCTTTACTTGCCGCTGCTTCTTTCGAAACTTCGTTCTATTAGGCTGAAGCATTCTTAGCTCCTGCTTTCCGTGCGTTCACGACGACGACTATTCTTCACAAGGAGGCCCGCGTCCTCTTTACTCTCACGGGCGAGGACCTCGCCGTTAAACAGCCAGACCTTCACTCCGATGGTCCCGAAAGTCGTATGAGCTTCCGAGAAACCATAATCGATATCGGCACGCAACGTGTGGAGAGGCACTCTTCCTTCCATCTGGGATTCCACTCGTCCCATATCGGCACCGCCGAGCCGACCGGCGATCCGAATCCTCACACCCTGAGCACCAGCCTTCATTGCGCCACCTACCGCCATCTTCAACGTTCGCCGAAAGCTCGACCGTGTTCGAAGCTGACGCGCGACGTTCATCGCGATAAGCTGCGCGTTTGTCTCAGGACGCTTGATCTCCTTTATCTTGATCTGGATCTTTTTGCTTACTTTCTTCTGAAGCATTGATCCGATTTTCTCGATATTGGATCCCTTCGTACCAATAATGACGCCGGGGCGGGAGGTATGAATCACGAGGCTTATGCGCTGTGGATGTCGTATGACCTCCACTTCCGCGATGTCGGCGTTGCGCGTTTCCGGAGCCTCGGACAAAAGCCGGCGGATGCGTAAATCCTCGTGCAACGTGTTCGCGTATTCGCGAGGATCGACGTACCACTTGGAGCGCCACTCTTTATTTATACCGAGCCTGAGCCCGAATGGATTAATCTTCTGTCCCACCTTACACTCCCGTTTTCGCCTTCTCGTCGACAACCGCCGTAATGTGCGTCATGCGCTTGCGCAGGATATCCGCACGCCCCCGCGCCCGAATCCACAACCGCTTGAATCGCGGCCCCTCGTCGACGAGCAACTCGCTCACGTAGAGCATGTCCTCGTCGAGCTTCTGATTCTGGTATAGCGCGTTCGCTGCAGCGGATTCGAGCACCTTCTTCAGATGCTTCGCACCCTTGTGCGGAAGATTTTCTAAAGTGGCAATCGCATCGCTGTACGGCTTACGACGAACGTGCGCGGCAACCCGCCGAACCTTAGTAGGCGAGATCACCAGAAACTTTGCTGTTGCTCTATATCCACTCTTTACAGCCATAAATGAACCCTATCGCCGGCCAACTTTCTTATCGCCACCGGCATGCCCACGGAAGATCCGGGTCGGAGCGAACTCTCCCAACTTATGCCCGACCAGGTTCTCGGTGACGTACACGGGAACCCACGTCTTTCCGTTATACACCGAGATAGTAAGCCCCACCATTTCGGGTATAATTGTGGACGTCCGTGAAAACGTCTTAATCATTTTCCGATCGCCGGACTTCGAAGCTGCCAGTACTTTGCCGTACAGGCTTTTCTCGATGAAAGGCCCTTTCTTTATTGATCTTGACACGGGTCAGCTCCCTACTTTCCTCTACGCTTTACAATGAACCTGTCGGAAGACTTGCGCTTTTTGCGAGTCTTGTACCCTTTCGTCGGCTTTCCCGACGGAGACACCGGATGGCGCCCGCCGTTGGTATGCCCCTCACCACCGCCGTGGGGATGGTCAACCGGATTCATCGAGACGCCCCTGACTTCCGGACGCTTCCCGAGCCATCTCATCCGGCCCGCTTTCCCGAGCTGAACGTTCATATGGTCTTCGTTCCCGACAACGCCAACTGTCGCAACGCAACGCTTGAACACCATCCGCATTTCGCCGGAGGGCAGGCGCAAGGTGACGTAATCCCCCTCCCGCGCAACAAGTACCGCCCGCGCGCCCGCGCTACGCGCGAGCTGGGCGCCGCGGCCCTTCTGAAGCTCCACATTGTGAACCGTAGTGCCGAGAGGCATCGACTCCAGCGACAGGCAGTTGCCCGGCCGTACCGGCGCGGACTCACCCGAGAGGATTTCGTCGCCAACCTGTACCCCGCGGGGAACGAGTATATAGCGCTTCTCACCGTCGCGGTACACCACAAGGCCGATATACGCGCTTCGATTCGGGTCGTACTCGATTGTGCGCAGCGTGCCCGGAACGCCAACCTTGTCCCGCTTGAAGTCAATTCGCCGATACTTCCGCTTGTGGCCTCCGCCCTTGCGGCGAACACTTATTCTACCTGCCGAGTCGCGACCGGCCTTCGACCCCTTACCGTTTGTGAGGCCCTTCTCCGGTCGCTCGCTTGTAATCTCGTCCCGCACCAGACTCGTTCGAAAACGCTGCCCGGGTGTAATTGGGTTGTAATCCTTAAGTGCCACGTTAACTACTCCTGAACTCAGGCGCCTTCGAAAATCTCGATTCCCTGGCCGGCGGCCAAAGTAACGATCGCCTTCTTCCATTCCGAGGTGAACCCACGCGCGAGACGCTGTCGTTTCGGCTTGCGTCTAACCTTCACGATATTACAATTCACTACACGTACGCCAAAAAGCTCTTCGACCGCCTTCACGATCTCGATCTTGTTCGCTCTCGCGTCCACCCGAAACACAAACTTATTCTGTTCGCGTAGCGCCGTCGTTTTTTCGGTCAGTACCGGCGCAATAATCACGCTATCCGCCCTCATCGTCACGCTCCCACCGACTTCGCAGCACCGTCGCTGTACATCTCACCGAGCGCCTTCGCCGCACTCTCGGTCACCACAAGAACACGGCTGTAAAACAGGTCGTGTGCGCGGAGCCGATTATACGAAAGAACCGTACACCAGGGTATATTCCGCCCTGCCCGTTTCACCATTGGTTCGTCGCCGCCTACGATGAATACCGCCCGGTTCTTTTCGGTCAGCCGCGAGAGCACCGGTGCGAGGTTTCGTGTTTTCCCGTCGGCCACATCAAAATCCTCGACGACCACAAGCTTACCACTCTTGGCCATCGCGCTGAGAAGGCTCTTCATTGCCAGCCGCTTGGCTTTTCGCGGCATCCGATAACCGTAGTCCCGCGGTTGCGGGCCAAAGGCGACGCCACCGCCGACGCGCACGGGACTCTGCATTGTTCCGGCTCGTGCGCGACCGGTGCCCTTCTGCCTCCACGGTTTCTTGTGCGAGCCGGCGACCTCGGCCCGGGTCTTGACCTTCGCAGTGCCTACCCGCTGATTCGCAAGCTCGTTTCGTATTGCGTGGTATATGGACCCTTCGCTTACCTTACGAGCAAAAACGTCGTCCGAAAGCTCGATCTGGCGAAGCTCGGAACCGTCTTTTGAAACTACGCTGTATTGCATTCTTCACAGCCCCTTCAATTCTTCTTCTTGGCGTCGGTCACAAGGATTGTGGAATTGCGAGGGCCAGGGACCGAGCCCTTCACGAGAATTACCTGTTTTTCAGTATCGACCTTCATAACCCTCAGGTTATGAATCGTCCGACGATCATGGCCCATTCGGCCGGCCATTTTCGTCCCCTTGTGTACCCTGCTCGGAGTTGCGGCCATACCGGTGGCGCCCGCCTCGCGCTTGAACTTGGAACCATGAGTCGCCCGGCCACCACCGAAATTGTGACGCCTCATGACACCCTGGAATCCCTTGCCCTTCGACACGCCGGTTACGTCTACAAAAAGCTCTTCGGAAAAGAGACTGACGTCGAGCTCATCGCCCGTTGCGCACTCACCATCAAAGTCCCGAAACTCGACCATGTGGGCCCGGGGCGCAAAGTCGCCGAACTGCCCACGGTACGGTTTAGTCACCGACTTTTCTGCGACTTTGCCGGCGGCGAGCACACGCGCGTTGTACCCATCGCTCTCGGGTGTCCGCTCGCGCAACACAAGATTTGGTTCGACCTGTATAACTGTAACCGGGGTTACAACGCCTCGCTCATCGAAGACCTGCGTCATCCCCACTTTCTTTCCTATTAACCCGATCATGAGTTCACCCTTAAGCTTAAGCAGGCGCGCACAACTCCCGTTGCGCTACAGACTACGTTACTGCTTGATCTCGACGTCGACTCCCGCCGGTAGCTCGAGCTTCATAAGCGCATCCATTACCTGACTGGTCGGCTCAATAATATCGATTAACCGCTTATGCGTTCGCATTTCAAACTGTTCTCGCGACTTCTTATTCACATGCGGCGACCGCAACACCGTGAATTTATTGGTTCTCGTCGGCAACGGGATGGGACCCGATACGGTCGAACCTGATTTCTGCACGGTATCAACGATGGACCGAGCACTCTGGTCGATAAGCTCTATATCGAAACCGCGAAGTCGAACCCGGATTTTTGCCTGTGGCATTGCTCCTCCACTGTGTACAGCGCACCGTTTCCGGGAGGGCGCGGACACCCTCCCGGCACATACGCACTATACGCTCTTTACTCGATGATCTCGGTAACCTGACCGCTGGCCACCGTGCGACCACCTTCGCGGATAGCAAAGCGAAGCCCTTTATCCATCGCAACCGGATGAATAAGGTCACCGATTATCTCGGTGTTGTCGCCAGGCATTACCATTTCCTTTCCCTCGGGCAACGCGACCGTACCGGTGATATCGGTGGTTCGGAAATAGAACTGCGGCCGGTACCCGGTGAAGAACGGCGAATGACGCCCACCCTCTTCTTTGCTCAGACAATAAATTGTCCCTTTGAACTTCTTATGCGGTGTAATACTCTTCGGCTGCGCGAGAACCTGCCCCCGCTCGACCTGCTTCTTATCGATACCCCGAAGCAGCGCACCGATATTGTCACCGGCTTCACCCTGGTCAAGAAGCTTGTTAAACATTTCCACGCCGGTAACCGTTGTCTCTTTGGTGTCACGGATACCAACGATTTCAACCTTGTCGTTCACCTTGATAACGCCCTGTTCAACACGGCCAGTAACGACAGTTCCACGCCCCTGAATCGAGAATACGTCTTCGATGGGCATGAGAAACGGCTGATCGACCGCGCGCTCGGGAACGGGAAAATACTCGTCCATTGCTTTGAGAAGATCGGCAATACACTTTGTCTTTTCCTCGTCTTCGGGGTTCTCCATAGCCTCGAACGCGCTTCCCCGAATTACCGGAACCTCGTCTCCCGGGAAGTCATAGCTAGAGAGCAGATCACGAATCTCCTCCTCAACAAGGTCGATGAGCTCCGGATCGTCGACCTGGTCGGTTTTATTGATAAAGACAATCAGAGCGGGAACGCCAACCTGACGCGCAAGCAGCACGTGCTCTTTCGTCTGTGCCATGGGACCGTCGCTGGCGCTTACCACGAGAATCGAACCGTCCATTTGAGCGGCGCCGGTGATCATGTTCTTGACATAGTCGGCGTGGCCCGGACAGTCCACGTGCGCGTAGTGCCGATCCTGCGTCTGATACTCGACGTGGCGCGTATTGATAGTGATACCGCGGGCCTTTTCTTCCGGTGCGTTATCGATCTCGTCATACTTCATGACCTTACCAGCGCCCGTAACTTTGGCCGCCAGCGAGGTCATCGCCGCCGTGAGCGTTGTTTTACCATGGTCGACGTGACCGATGGTACCAACGTTAATATGAGGTTTCGTTCTCTCGAACTTCTCCTTAGCCATGACTTTTCCTCCTTGGCGAAGTCCCGTAAAACATCCGTAACAATTAGATTTTCCTACACCCAGTCGACGCACACGACGCCGTGTCTGAGCAGTAAACAGCAGTGCCGCTTGCACAACACACTGATTCGGCGCACGTGCCGAAAAGACAGTATGATTCTATGAGCAGGAATCGAAGGCTAACAAACAGCCTAAATGAGTGTCAACATGAAGACGTGCAACTGTCTTCTTGATGCCACCTTACCACCCTGCGGGACATTCAACCGAAGCAGCAAAGACGCTGTAAGGTCTCCAGAAGAATGCCCAGGATCCGCGACCTCTTTCCATCTTACGTGCCAACGGCACAGGAAAGCTGTTAACCCCCGAATACCGATCGGTTAACAGAAGCCGGCCCGGATGATCGGTTTGGCTTCGGATGGAACGGTCTGTCGGCGAACGCAGCCCACCGACACGCTGAACCATCGACTAATGTGTCACAATGAGGATGACACGAAATCACGCAAAAGAGCAAGCCCTTCCCGGGGTATGATACAACACTATCTGCCCCTGAAAGACACTTTTACGCTTAGACAGGCACCCTTTTACCAGCGGTAATGGGCGAAGGCCTTGTTCGCCTCGGCCATACGGTGCGTATCCTCTTTCTTTTTGAATGCACTGCCGGTGCCGTTGTAAGCGTCGAGCAACTCGGCGCTCAGCTTCTCGCCCAGCGAACGCCCCGAGCGAGCTCTCGCCGCCGCGATAATCCAGCGCATCGCGAGGGCTTCACGTCTGCTCTCGCGCACTTCCACCGGAACCTGGTAGGTAGACCCACCAACCCGGCGGCTCTTTACCTCGACCGAGGGCTTTACGTTATCTAACGCTTTCTCAAAAACTTCCCTCGGCGTACCGTCGGTTTTCCCTTCCAATCGTGCGAGGGCATCGTACACGAGTCCCGTCGAGGTTGCTTTTTTCCCGTGCAGCATCAGGCGCGAGATAAAGCGGGAAATGCTGACACTCCCGTACCGCGCATCGGGCCGCAGCTCTTTTCTTCCGACAATAGATCTTCTCGGCATAGCGTCCTATCCTTAAATCCTCAGGCCTTAGGCCGCTTCGTTCCGTACTTGGAGCGCCCTTTACGGCGATCGTCTACGCCAAGCGTATCCTTCGCGCCACGCACAATATGATATCGAACACCCGGAAGGTCCTTGACTCTTCCGCCTCTCACGAGCACGACCGAGTGTTCCTGAAGGTTGTGCCCGATACCGGGTATATAGGCGGTTACCTCGACCCCGTTTGTGAGTCGCACACGAGCAACTTTTCGAAGTGCCGAGTTAGGCTTCTTCGGTGTTACCGTCATAACACGCGTACAAACACCGCGCCGTTGCGGACAGTTCTGGAGCGCCGGTGATTTGGTCTTGGGATGCGCTTTCTTCCGTCCCTTGCGAATTAATTGATTAACTGTAGGCATACTGTACCCTTCCGTATTCTCCTTAAGTGTGCGCTTCGTATCGGTGCCGGGGATGAAGCAGGAGCGTAGCAAACCGCCCTACCCCTGTCAATACGATTACGTGTGCACTTCTACTTCTTCCGATTCTTCTTCCTCAGCTTCCTGTTTTTCCTGTTCTTTCTGCTCGAGGATAGCCTGCATCTTCGTATCGAGGTCTTCCTGATTCTCGTCATAGAGCTTGATCTTCTTGTACTGCCGCATACCGGTTCCCGCTGGGATAAGATGCCCGATGATCACATTCTCTTTCAGGCCTCGAAGATTATCGCTGGCTCCTTCGATCGCCGCGTTAGTCAGGACTCTGGTCGTCTCCTGGAAACTCGCCGCGCTGATAAAGCTCTCGATGTTCAGGCTGGCGCGGGTAATGCCGAGCAGTATCGGCCGGGCAACCGCCGGCTGCCCACCTTCACGCATGACTTTCCGATTTTCCTCCTGAAACCTCGGTTTGTCCACTTGTTGCCCGAAGATGAAGTTCGTGTCTCCGACCTGTACGATTTCGACCTTGCGCATCATCTGTCGAATAATGACACCGATGTGCTTGTCGTTAATATCGACACCCTGAAGACGATAGACTTCCTGTACCTCGTTCATGAGATACGATTGCAGAGCATTCTCCCCGAGTATCTGGAGAATATCGTGGGGATCGACGGCGCCCTCGCAGAGACGCTCACCGGCAACGATCTCGTCGCCCTCCCGAACGAGAAGGTGTTTGCCGAGCGTTACCACGTGCTTGAACTCCTTACCGTAGGGGTCGACAACGACGAGCACACGTTTACCCTTTACGATTCCCCGGAACTCCACGACTCCGCTGACCTGCGCGAGCACAGCCGCGTTCTTCGGCCGACGAGCTTCGAACAGTTCGCCGATACGCGGCAGACCACCGGTTATGTCGCTCGTTCGAACGCTCTCTTTGAGCATTTTCGCGATAGTCCGACCGCACGAAACCTTCGCTCCGTCGTCCACCTGCAAATAGCTCGACCCCGGCAAATGATACGTTGCCAGTTCTTCACCGTCCTCGGCCTCGAGTACCACTCGCGGCTCCATACTTTCGAGGGTATGTTCGGTTATCTTGCGCTCAATATTCCCGGTATCCTCGTTCACCTCTTCGTTCATCGTCGTACCTTCGACGATGTCGACGAAGCGGACAATGCCGTCATACTCGGCGATGATCGGCTCGACAAAGGGGTCGAACGACGCAAGCGGCTCATCGGCGGGGACGACATCACCCTCCGAAACTTCCAACTCCGCACCGTTGCGAACATCGATCTTCTGCTCTTGAGCGATGAGCAGCAACTTCCTGTCCCGCAGGGTAGCGTACGCATTGTCTTCGGCCACAATGTCTTCGCCGTCGCGGCTTACAACACTCTGGCCCTTGACTATCTTCTCGCCCTCGGACACGAGCAGCGTATCGTTGTCCTTCAGCTCAATCTCACGGAGAACCCGGTTGACCATCATATACCCTTTGCGGGTAAACAGACGGTGACCTTCCGGCGAAGTTACAACGTTACCGTTGATGCTCGTGATATAGACCGGATACTTCAGGTACGTGCGGTTCTCCTCGCTCAGCTTGGTAGCGGCACCACCGATATGGAACGTACGCATGGTCAGCTGCGTGCCCGGCTGGCCGATCGACTGGGCCGCGACAATGCCGACTGCTTCGCCGATATTAACGGTTCTGTTATCCGTGAGATTACGGCCGTAGCAACGCTGACAGACGCCGAACTTGGATTCACACGTCAATTCGGTTCGAATACGAACCGATTCGATCCCTGCATCCTCAACGGCGAACGCCTTCTCGTCGGTGACCTCTTCGTTGACGTCGACGATGATTTCACCGGTAATCGGATGTTTCACCCGCTCGAGGGTAAAGCGCCCCGCGATTCTATCGGCGAGAGACTCGACGATTTCTTCCCCATCCTTCAGCGCGCCGACTTCTATACCGTTGATCGTTCCACAGTCCTCTTCGTTCACCACGACATCCTGGGAGACATCGACGAGGCGCCTGGTGAGATAGCCCGCATCGGCGGTCTTCAACGCGGTATCCGCGAGCCCCTTACGAGCACCGTTGGTCGAGATAAAGAACTCGATAACCGAAAGCCCTTCTTTGAAGTTACTACGGATCGGCAGCTCGATGATTTCGCCGCTCGGCTTCGCCATGAGCCCCCGCATGCCGGCGAGCTGACGAATCTGACTGCGGCTACCGCGCGCACCTGAGGTCGCCATGAGATAGACCGGGTTGAAGCCGGCGCGATCGTCTTTCAGCTTCTCCATCATCTCGTTCGTAAGGTCTTCGTTGGTTTTACTCCAGACCTCGACAACCCGATTGTACCGTTCCTCGGTGGTGATATGCCCCTGAATGTACTGGTTCTGTATACCCGTAACTTCCTCATTCGCCGAATCGATCATGCGGGGTTTGGTATCAGGGATGATGATATCTTCCATTCCTACCGTCGCCCCGAACAGCGTCGCGTAGCGGAATCCAAGGTTCTTCACCGCGTCAAGCATCTGTACGGTGATATGCGGCCCGTGCTGATTGTAGACACCGGATATCAACGAACGAAGCCGTTTGTCGTCGAGCGACTCGTTTACGAACGGCACCACGTCGGGCAGCGCCTCGTTGAACAGAATGCGCCCCGCAGTGGTTTCAACGAACGCGCCGTCGATGCGCACCCGAATCAGCGCCTGATAGTCGACCGCTCCGACTTCGCGGGCGTAAATGGCCTCGTGCATACTCGAAAATCGCTTACCTTCGCCCGGAGCACCCTCGCGGTGCTTGGTGAGATAGTTAATACCGAGCACCATGTCCTGGCTCGGGAATACGATCGGCTGACCGTTGGCCGGGTCGAGAAGGTTTCGGCTCGACAGCATAAGCGTCCAGCACTCGACCTGCGCCGCCTGGGTCAACGGAACGTGAACCGCCATTTGATCGCCGTCGAAGTCGGCGTTATACGCGTGACAGACAAGCGGGTGCAACCGGATCGCTTTACCCCCGACCAGTTTCGGCTCGAATGCCTGGATTCCGAGACGATGCAGCGTCGGAGCGCGGTTAAGCAGCACCGGATGCTCTTTGACGACTTCGTCGAGCACCGCCCACACCTCGGGCGTCTCCTGCTCGACAAGCGACTTCGCCTTTTTGATGTTGTAAACAACATCCTTTTCGACGAGTTTTTTCATAATAAACGGCTTGTAGAGCTCGAGGGCCATTTTCGTAGGCAGTCCGCACTGGTGCAGCTCAAGCTCGGGCCCTACGACGATAACCGACCGGCCCGAATAGTCGACACGCTTGCCGAGGAGGTTCTGCCGGAAGCGTCCCTGCTTTCCTTTAAGCATATCCGAAAGACTCTTCAGAGGACGGTTGCTCGCTCCTTTTACAACGCGCTTCTTCTTGGAGTTGTCGAACAGGGCGTCAACCGCCTCCTGCAACATGCGCTTTTCGTTCCGGATAATGATATCGGGTGCGTTCAGCGACATGAGCCGCTTGAGGCGATTATTCCGGTTAATGACGCGGCGATAGAGGTCGTTCAGGTCGCTCGTGGCGAACCTGCCTCCGTCGAGCTGAACCATCGGACGAAGCTCAGGAGGAATGACCGGGATAACATCCAGGATCATCCATTCAGGGCGGTTTTCGCTGTCGCGGAAGTGCTCGACAATTTCGATGCGCTTAAGAAGCCGCTTGTCGGACTTGGCGCCCTTCTCGACCATCTTCGCCCGTAGCTCCGCGGAAAGCGCGTCGAGGTCGAGCTGCTCGAGAAGCGTACGCACCGCCTCAGCGCCGATGCCGGCGCTGAAGGTGTCACCGTAGCGCTCCTTCGCGTCCATGTACTCTTCCTCACTGAGAAGGTCCATTTTTTTCAGGTCGGTGTCGCCCGCATCGAACACTACGTATTTCTCGTAATACAGAATGCTGCGCAGGCTCGCAATCGATAGATCGAGGAGAAGCCCCATCCGACTTGGAACGGACCGATAGTACCAGATATGGCTGACCGGCGAGGCAAGCTCGATATGCCCCATTCGCTCTCGTCGAACCTTGAAATGCGTTACCTCGACACCACAACGGTCACAGATCACACCCTTGTAGCGGATGCTTTTGAATTTGCCGCAGTAGCATTCCCACTCCTTCGTGGTTCCGAAAATACGCTCGCAGAACAACCCGTCCTTTTCGGGGCGCAGCGTACGATAGTTGATTGTTTCCGGCTTCTTTACCTCACCGTAGCTCCACGCACGAACCTGGTCTGGTGAGGCGAGCTGAATCATAATGCTGTCAAAATCCTGGATATCTCTCATAACGTATGCGTACGCCTCCTAGAAGTTCGTTCCTTGCCGATTAATGAGCTCTTCGTCACGTTCGGTCAGCGGAATCTGCTTCCCTTTGCTGTCATAGATTGAAACGTCGAGCGCGAGTCCGCGAAGCTCCTGTACGAGAACGTTAAAACTCTCGGGAACTCCCGCGGACGTCGCGGGTTCGCCTTTCACTATGCTTTCATAGATCTTTGCGCGACCATTCATATCGTCGCTTTTTATCGTCAGAAGCTCCTGAAGCGTATTGGCCGCTCCGTATGCCTCGAGTGCCCAGACTTCCATCTCCCCGAGCCGTTGTCCGCCGAACTGCGCCTTTCCGCCGAGCGGCTGTTGCGTGACCAGCGAGTACGGACCGGTTGAGCGGGCATGCATCTTGTCGTCGATCAGGTGGTGCAGCTTGAGGATATACATTACCCCCACCATCACATCGTTCTCGAATGGTTCGCCGGTCCTTCCGTCGTAGAGCCTGGTCTTCGAGGAGGACGGTAAGCCCGCCTCTTTGAGCTTGTCTCCGATCTGTTCGTTGGTCGCGCTCTCGAACACCGGAGTTGAATACCATTGGTCGAGCTGATACGCCGCCCATCCGAGCTCGGTTTCGAGGATCTGCCCCAGGTTCATACGACTGGGCACACCGAGCGGGCTCAGACAGATATCGAGCGCCGTGCCGTCGGCGAGATACGGCATATCCTCTTCGGGCAGCACGCGGGCGATAACGCCCTTGTTTCCGTGCCGACCGGCCATCTTGTCGCCTTCCTGGAGTTTACGCTTCGTAGCGATAAGCACCTTCACGACCTCGTCGACGCCCGGCGAGAGATCGTCGCCCTCGCTGCGCTTGAGCCGCTGAATGTCTATGACCGTTCCCTCTACCCCGTGCGGGACCTTAAGACTGGTGTCACGTACTTCTTTCGCCTTCTCGCCGAAAATGGAGTTGAGAAGTTTGAACTCGGGGGTCGTTTCGGTCTCGCTTTTCGGCGTGACCTTACCCACGAGAATAAAGCCGTTTTCCACTTTCGCCCCGACTCTCACGATACCCTCTTCGTCGAGCTGGTCGAGCGACTTCTCGCTGGTGTTGGGTATATCGCGGGTAATTTTTTCCGGTCCGAGCTTCGTCTCGCGTACATCGATCGTGAACTCTTTAATGTGCACGCTCGTGAAAATATCGTCCTTAACAACTCTCTCGCTAATGAGAATCGCGTCTTCGAAGTTGTATCCGTTCCAGGGAACAAACCCGCACAAAAGGTTTCTTCCGAGGGCAAGTTCTCCGTTGAACGTCGCCGGACCGTCCGCGATCGGGTCACCGGCCTTGAGCTTCTGACCCCTGGACACGATCGGCTTCTGGTTAAAGCAGGTGTCCTGGTTGGTCTTCTGATACTTCACCATGCGATAGTAGTCACGCTCGTTCTCGTCGGTTGCCCCGTCCGGCTTAACGACGACCCGTGTGCTCGACACGTATTCGACCGTGCCCGATCGTTTTGCCTTCAGGAGAACGCCCGAGTCATAAGCTGTTTTTTGCTCCATGCCGGTACCGACACGCGGCGGCTCCGGGTAAACGAGAGGCACCGCCTGGCGTTGCATGTTACTGCCCATGAGCGCCCGGTTTGCGTCGTCGTGCTCGAGGAACGGAATCAGCGAGGCGCTGACCGAAATCACCTGTTTCGGCGAGACGTCCATGTAATGGATGTCCTTCGGATTTCGCGTTGAATAGTCGCCGTTGCGGCGAACGGATATCTGATCGGCCTGAAAGTTACCTTCCTCGTCTATAGGAGCGTTCGCCTGCGCGATATAGTGCTTCTCTTCGTCCATCGCGGAGAGATACTCGATATCCCAGCTGGCTTTCCCATCTTTCACCTTTCGATACGGCGTCTCGAGAAAGCCGTACTCGTTCACGCGCGTATAGTTCGCGAGACTGACGATCAGACCGATGTTCGGTCCCTCAGGCGTTTCGATCGGGCACATACGACCGTAATGCGTGTAGTGAACGTCGCGCACCTCGAATCCGGCGCGCTCGCGTGAGAGACCGCCGGGGCCGAGGGCATTGAGGCGTCGCTTATGCGTGAGCTCCGAGAGCGGGTTAACCTGGTCCATGAACTGACTGAGCTGACTCGACCCGAAGAATTCCTTGATCGCAGCGACAACCGGCTTAATGGAGACCAGATCCTGAGGCTTGATCGTGTCCGTCTCTTTGAGGCTCATCCGTTCCCGCGCTATTCGCTCCATGCGGCTGAAGGCAGTCTTGAGCTGGTTGGCCATAAGCTCGCCGACGCTTCGAACCCGGCGATTGCCTAAGTGGTCGATATCGTCGACACTCGATTCGCCGGTGTACACCGTAATAAGAAAGCGCATGGTGTTAACAATATCGTCGCGGGTGAGCACGTGATCCTGGGGAGGATCCGCGTAGTCAAACTTCTTATTGAGCTTATAGCGGCCGACCCGACCGAGATCATACCGCCGCGCGGTAAAGAACATACTGTTGAAGTCCTTCTCCGCGCTCTCGAGGGTAATGGGCTCTCCGGGCATAATTACCGAGTATACGGCGGTAAGCGCGTCCTCTTTCGTCGGTTCGTCGCCTACTGCATCTTCGCGGGTGAACTTACTTTCTTCCCGCTCAAAACAGTTAAGTAGAATCGGCGAATGAAGCGTCTCGGGGTCTTCGAACGCGATTACCTCGATTTCCTGCACCCCGGTATGGATGAGCTCGTCGATATCGTGTGGATGAAGCTTTACGCCCGCCCGGTAGAGCTTGCGCTCGTTGCCTTCCTCGTCGGTGACATGAACCTCTCTCGCGAGAACCTCGCCTACGAGCGCCTCCTTCTGCTCGGCCGTATCTGCAACCGCTTCGGTTCTGCGCCGATAGAAAAGGTCGATAATCTTCTCACGGCTATCATAGCCGAGCGCGCGGAGGAACAATGTCCCGAGGATGCGCTTCTTTCGATCCACCTTCGCGTAAATGAGCTCTTTCTTCTGATCGATTTCGAACTCGAGCCACGAACCCCGGTAGGGGATGATACGCGAGCTGTAAACGCCCTTCTCGTGACTGAAAATGACGCCGGGCGACCTGTGAATCTGACTGACGACTACCCGCTCGGCGCCGTTTACGATAAACGTACCGCGATCGGTCATGAGCGGAATATCGCCCATATAAATGTCTTTTTGCCGGATTTCCCCAGTCTCGAGAAACACCAGATTGATGCGGGCTTTGATCGGAACAGCGAATGTGTGTCCCTTCAGCTTGCATTCAATTTCGTCGAGCTTGATGTTTTCCTCATCCAGCGTATAATGGTCGTACTCGAGGCGCATATCTCCGGCCTGGCTCTCGATCGGGAAGGTAGTCTGGAACGCTTCTTCGAGCCCCTGGACTTCAACTTGCTCGCCGCGCAATTTCTTCTGCCGTTGAATAAAGCGCTCATAGCTGGCAACCTGAACGTCCACCAGATCCGGCAGCTCCATTACCATGGGGCGTGCAGTACCAACCTCGATACGCTGGATTGTCTGTTTTCGATCGAACATGCGTTAGGCCTCCCGGGGACCGTGCAAAACGGGTGAGATACCGTCACATCCTACTCGTGACACCTCGTGCCCGAGGATATGACGCAGAAAATCCGCAACACCCACCGAAGGCGAACGCCCACTGTCGTACGCGCGGCGTACGACAGATGAAGCGCTCGCAGCCCGGGATGATACGGACATACGAGAAAAAATACTCTTGTTTAAAGCGGCCGCAGAGACCTTATTTGACCTCGACAACGCCGCCGGCTTCTTCGACCTGAGATTTGATCGAGTCCGCCTCTTCTTTTTCAACTCCCTCTTTGATAGCCTTGTCACCGGCTTCAACGAGCTCCTTTGCCTCTTTGAGACCCAGGCCCGTAATCGCGCGTACAGCCTTGATCACGGGAATCTTCTTCCCGTCTCCAACACTCTTCAGCACGACATCGAACTCGGTCTGCTCTTCGGCTTCAGCCCCTGCTTCGCCGCCGCCTGCCTCGCCGCCACCGGCGGCCACCGCGACAGGCGCAGCCGCGGTCACACCGAACTTTTCCTCCATCGCACTTACGAGCTCGCTCACCTCGAGCACGCTCATATTAGCGATCGCTTCCAGAATCTCATCTTTCGTAGGTGCTGCCATATTACCTTCTCCTTTGGGTTTTGTTATTGTCGGTCGGCGATAGCAGACAACACGGATAACCGAAGACTAACGCCGAACTTCAATGCTCTTATTCCTCTAAACGGTAGCGCCGATCCAACGGAATCGAGGCCCCGCCGCAGAAACAGACGGGGCCTAGCCCTGCTGCTCCTTCTTTTCTTTCACAGCCTGGAGAACGCGCACCAGTTTCTGGGGCACAGCGTTCAGGGTCAGCGCCAGGTTTGTCACCGGACCGTTCATGGCGCTCATGAGTTTCGCAAGAAGCTCGTCTCTGCTCGGGAGCTTACTGAACGCCTCCATCTGCTCGTAGCCGAAGACGGTTCCGTCAATAATACCGCCTTTCAACTGCACCGGCGCTTCCTTTCCGAAGTTGAGTAGCTCTTTTACAACCGGTCCGGTATCCTCAGAGGAAAGCGCTATGGCGGTCGGCCCGGTGAGATAACCAGAAACGTCCGGATACTCCAGATTATCGAACGCGATCCTCGCCGTTCGATTCTTCACAACTCGAAAGTCTGCGTTCTTTTCACGGAGTCTCGCCCGCAGCTGCGTTATCTGCCCGACAGTCAGTCCACGATAATCGGTGAACACGAAATCCCTGCTCTCCTTGAGGCGATCCTGTATTGCTGCAACCGCGTCTTTCTTTGCCTGCGTTACCTTGGTACTATATTCTTCCACGATTCAAGCCCCCGTTCACTCATCGTCGCCTGAAAGAACCTTCACGCCGGGTCCCATAGTCGAGCTTACGGCGACAGTCTTTACAAACTCACCCTTGATCTCGGCCGGGCGACGACGCTTCACCTCGTTTATCACCGCGTTAACGTTTTCAAGTATTACCGCGGTCTCCATACTTACCTTACCAACCGCCATATGAACGACGCCGGTTTTGTCGCTGCGGAACTCCACACGTCCTTTGTTAAGTTCGGCAATCGCCTGCTTAATATCAAATGTAACCGTCTGGGTCTTCGGGTTCGGCATAAGCCCGCGTCGCCCCAGCACCGGCCCGAGCCTTCCGACGTCTTTCATCATGTCGGGCGTCGCTACCGCAACATCGAAGTCGAGCCAACCGCCCCTGATTTTTTCGATAAGATCGTCGTCGCCAACGTACGTTGCGCCCGCTTCGCGCGCCTCTTCGGCCTTTTCGCCTTTGGCGAACACGAGAATGCGCTTCCCCTCTCGAAACTGATTCGGCAGAACGAGCGTATCGCGCACGCTCGTCCCCTTCTTCAGATTCAGGTTGAGCGAAAGCTCGACAGTCTCGTCGAATTTGGCCGAAGCCACGCTTTTCACCAGGTCGACAGCCTCGGAGAGCTCGTACTTCTGCGTTCGATCAACTTTTTTAAGCGAATCGACGTACTTCTTTCCCCGTTTCATGAGGCGGCCTCCACGTTGACGCCCATACTTCGAGCCGTGCCGGAGACAATTTTCATGGCAGCGTCGATATCGTTGGCGTTCAAGTCGGGAAGTTTCGTCTCCGCGATCTCGCGCAATTGACTCGCCTTGAGCGTCCCGACACGATTACGATTCGGCTCGCCTGAACCGCTTTCGATTCCGATCGCTTTCTTAATAAGGACAGCAGCCGGCGGCGTTTTCGTTATAAACGTGAAGCTGCGGTCCTGATACACCGTAATAACCACGGGTATAAGCAGCCCCGGCTCGTAGTTCTTGGTCGCATCGTTGAACTGCTGAACAAACTGTGGTGCGCTCACTCCATGCGGACCGAGCGCCGGACCAACCGGCGGAGCCGGCGTCGCTTTCGCCGCCGGAACCTGAAGCTTGATCTCGGCGGTAATTTTCTTTTTCGCCATAGGATTCCTCCATCCGTGCGTGGTTCGAGCGTTGGCTGAATTGCCGTTCACACCAACTCCCAGTCGCCTTCCCCGTACACCCGAGTAACACTCGACGTACGAAAAATACCGAAGACGCCCCGCCTGCAAGGCATAAACCGCGCTGCAGGCCGGCGCAGGGCAACCGCGTTCCCGCGAATGCGGGAGACGGGCGGTATTGACCGCCCGGCCGCGTTCTCGAGCCCGATGAACGCGCGCAATTATCCTGACAACGATTACGTTGCCTTGGGTTTTACACTTTCTCTACCTGCAGAAAGTCAACTTCCACGGGCGTTGAGCGTCCGAAGATACCCACCGTCACGCGCAATTTGCCCTTCTCAAGGTTAACCTCTTCTACAGTGCCTGTGAATGAATCGAACGGGCCTTCGATAATACGCACCTGTTCACCGACCGCGAACGACTGTTTCGGCTTGAGACCCTTGTCTCCCTCGATCTCGCCGCTTTTCTGCAGGATGCCGCGAGCTTCCTCCTGCGAGATAGGCTGCGGTTTCCGCTCGTTACTCGACCCGACGAATCCGGTTACCCCCTGAATCCGCCGAATCTTGGAGCAGACCGATTTCCAACCGAGATCCGGCAAGTCCATCTCCAGCAAAATGTAGCCGGGCAGGAACTTCTTGGTGGAAACCTTGCGCTTGCCGTCTTTGACTTCGACCACCTGTTCCGACGGGACTTTCACGTCCCGGACCGCTTCGCCTAACTCCCCGTCGTCGATCATGCGACGGATCATTTTTTCGATTTTATTCTCATACCCCGAATAGGTATGAAGCACGTACCATGCTTTCGCCATTGCGCAATGCCTTTGTCGCCTTTTGCCACCCGTGTCTTTGCGTTATCGCCGCACGCAGCACCCCGACGCGGGAAGCCTTAACCAAGAATGAGGATAATCGCCTGCGTGAAGATGGCGTCCATGCCACCAAGCGCCAGAGCGAACAGCGCGAGGCTCACAAGAACCACCTGCGTCGAACTTATAACCTGCTCTCGCGTAGGCCAGACAACCTTCTTGAGTTCGGCGTAGCTGTCTTTAAAAAACTGGACAAGCCTTTTCATTCCTACATCCCCTTCTTCCGGACAACTCGGTCGCCTGTACGCGGAAGAGTACAGGCCAGGCAGGACTCGAACCTGCAACATTCGGTTTTGGAGACCGATGCTCTGCCAATTGGAGCTACTGGCCTATACTCGATCGCCGCCGCAACCGACCCCGGCGGACTAGCGACGTATCTTCAGCCTCCGATCGGACTCGAACCGATGACCCCCACCTTACCATGGTGGTGCTCTACCGACTGAGCTACAGAGGCGTGCAGAGTGTCCGGGGACGGTAGCAAAAGCCGAAGCAGTGTGTCAAGTACGCCTACCGCGATCATCGAACGCATCGGAGCCCGGCGACGCGTCACCCGACCCGGCAAAATTTCGCGAGGCGGTCCACCTTGGCGATATACCCTGGCATATCGCACTTTCGCTTCAAACCGCCGGGAGTCATGATTCGGACCTTGCCGAACACCGCCCGCTCGGTCCACGGCCGGTCGTGCAGTCCGAATATCCACCCGACATTCGCGTAGCTCGCCGGATTGAGTCCATCGAGGAAATAGCGGTTGTTCAGGTACAGGAGCCGGTTGAAGGCCTCTTCCGGGGTGGCCGACCAAAGGAGGACCTGCTTGCCCCAGTACATGCGCACGTAGTTGTGCATATAGCCGGTTTCACGCATTTCCTTCATACAGGCGTTCCAGTACTCGTCCTCGGTGCCGCCTGCCTCGAGTTCCTCGATCGTGTACAGCGGATCACGCTCGTCGTGGGAATGCTCGGCAAGCGTCTTCTTCGCCCACTCGGGCAACGCCTCGTAGGAGTCGTAGCGAGGTTCATAAAAACAGTAATTATAGGCGAGCTCGCGCCGCACGAGAAGCTCTTCGTAAAAGTCCTCGTACTGCTGCTGCACATCCGAGCCTCTGCCGCTTTCTCCGCCGTGACTGTCGCGAAACCGCGCCGCCTCTACAAGCAGCCGCACCGGCGAAATCTGCCCGTACTGCAGGTGCATGCTCATACCGCTTGTATCGTCGGTCTGTGGTTGATTCCGGTGGTCGGAGTAGTACATGAGCGAGTGCTCGAGAAAGCGCGAAAAGCGGTCGAGCGCGGTCTGCGGCCCGCCGGGGTAGAGCCTGCTCACCGCGGGAACACCGCGGTCGAGTGCCTGGTGGCGCTCGATTTCTACGAGGGCGGAGGCGGGGTCATCCGGCGCAATCGTGTCGTGGAGACCGGCGAGGTCCGGGGGCGCGGGAACATCGACCTTAGTAGAAACCGGTTCGGAAAGAAAGCGCTCGGCCTGACGATGGATTTTCCTGCGAATTGTTCTCGCGGCGAACTCCGGCTTGTCGCTTGCAAGGCGCACGGGCACAACCACATCGCTTTCGACCTCGTACAGCGGACAGTCGATACGTTCGGCGAGCCTCGACCGCCAGCTGCGTGGAAGCCGCAGATACGCGCCGTCGGTAACGACAAGCGCCGCGGCAGAAGACAAATGCAGCGCCAATCGCCACGGCTCCTCGTAGCGCATAGCGAAGGCGATATTCCGGTCGGCGAGCGCGGCGGCCGTTTCGGCGATTCCTTCGAGCATGAACGTATAGTGGCGCACGGTGGCTTCCGGATACGCGGTCAGCCCGAAGCACACGAGCACGGGCAGCCCGAGCGCATTCGCGTGTTCGACGGCAAGATCGAGCGCGGGATTATCCCACGGTCGCTGGGAAGTCTGCATCCAGTAGAGCACGTAACGCGCCCGCCCGGAGGCGCCGCCGGGCGAGTTCCGGTTCGTCGTGGGGGAATCGGCGTGCCTCCCCGAAGGGGCGTCGGGGGAACTCGGACTCGTCGTGGGGGAACCGGGCCGCGGTTCACCGGCGCCTGCGCCCGACCCCGGCTCGAAACTGCTACCACGCGGAGGCCCATCCTTCCACACTACGATCCTGTCGGGATCAACCGCCGCGCTCAAAGAACGAACCGCCCCTCACGCATGATTTCCACCGTGTCGCCGGAGGCGGTTTCGGCGCTCACCGAAATATCCGGGGTACCGATCATGAAATCGGTGTGAAGATTCGAGCGATTGCCGCCTCGCTCGACGTATGCGTCGTTGTCGAGGTCTTCGCTTCCGGCAACACAGCCGGGGTAGCTCGAGCCGAGTGCCATGTGGCAGGCGGCGTTTTCATCGTAGAGAATGTTGTAGAACACCGTCTCCGAGGTGAACACGGGGCTTGTCGAATCGACGAGCGCTATCTCGCCCAAGCGATTCGCGTGTTCGTCGATACCGAAATACTGCTCGAGTATATCCGCACCCTTCTTCGCTCCGTAATCCGAAACCACGCCGTTTTCGAAGCTAAACCAGGCCCCTTCGACAATCTTGCCGAGCACTTGTACCGGGCGCGTAACAACCGCGTGCCCGTTCGTCCGCTCGCGATGCGGCGTGGTGAATACTTCCTCGGTGGGAACGTTCGGCAGAAAGGGGCGTCCGTCCGGCTTTTCCCCGCCACCGCCTATCCACACACTCTCGGGAAGCAGCCCGACGCGCAGATCGGTCTCTCCCGAACGAAAGTGCAACGAGGAAAGCCCCATGTCGGTGAGAGTCCGTGCTCTTGCTTTCAGGGTCTCGGCGTGGCTGCGCCACTGCTCGGCCGGGTTCTCACGGTCGAGCCTGAGGATCGGCACCATGATCTCCCACAGCCGCTCCTCCGCGCGAGCGCCGGCCGGGAGCCCGGTAACCTTTGCAGCCCACTTCGGCGTCGGAACGCCCGCCACGCACCATGCAAAGCGATCGCGCTGCATTCGCTCGCGAAACTCCTGCATCGCCCGCGCATTCGCCTTTCCGATGCGTCCGCTCCGCGCCGGGTCGGCCTCCGAGAGCAGATCGGGGTCTTGCGGACCGGCCAGCGCGAGCACCGCCCACGAACCGTCGGCAAACTCGCGGTACTGCGCCGGCACGAACTCGGGCACATAGTCGAGGCTTTCATCGGGCGCGAAATCGATCCTTGCCTTCCTGAGCCCTTCGTGCATCGACATTACGTGAACATAATTCGCTCCGAGCCTGTAGGCGGCTGCGGCAATACGGTTGCACAGGTCCCAATGAACCGGCTCGGCACGAATGAGAAGATTCTGCCCCGCCTGCAGGTCGAGCGCTTCAAGCAGGAGATCAATGTACTGTTCTTTCACGCGTTCAATATTCATTCAGGTTGATGGTTTTCCCGTGCCGTCGCCGGATTTTCCGACATACGTCGGTGCGACACACGCGCTCGCCGCGGCTCGGGCCGGCTCCTTGTTTACAAAGCTTTTCCCAGGCACGATAGTAAGCTCGGAATCCCTGTCGGGGCAAGCAATGTCGGTGACTATGAGCGAAATTGGTGGGTCCAATGTCTGATCGCAGCAAGCCGGAGGACGGCAACTCGCGCTATGGTCGGTGCCCGCTGTGCGGCGGCCCGGCGAGCGTACGATTTCACGGGAAAACGGCGAGGAGCTACCTTTGGTGCCGACGCTGTGACCTCGTGTCCGTACATCCGGACGACCGGGTGACACGCTCGTCTGAAATCGGTCGCTACCTCGAACACGATAATGGGCATCACCAGCGCGGATACGTTCGAATGCTTTCCAACTTTCTCGACACGGCTGTTTCCCCCTGGTTTTCGCCCGGCGCGCGTCTGCTCGATTATGGATGCGGGTACTCTCCGGTGCTCTCGTCCATCGCTCGCGGTCGGGGGTACGCGGTGAGGTCGTGGGACCCCTACTTTCTGCCGGATACCTCGCCGCTCGAGCAGACTTACGACATCGTGGCAGTCTGCGAAGTCATAGAACACATTGCCGCGCCCGCGCCGGCGTTTTCGACAATGCGGAACCTGCTCGAGCCGGGAGGAATTCTCGCAGTACGAAGCAGCCTGCATCCGGCGTCGTGGGACGCGTTCTTCCGGTTCTGGTATATTCGCGACCGAACGCACGTGTCGTACTACTCCGCGGCGACGCTGCGGTTTGTCGCCGAGCGCTTCGGATTTTCGATTCTAAAGCTCGAAGATCCGGTGTGGGTTCTACAAAGGCTGTGAAGCGCGCCCCCCGCCCCCCTCCGCAGCAACCGCCGCTAGAAACGGTACCGCGCGCCGATTCCTGCCCAGAACTCGAACTCGGTATTCGGGAGCAGCCGAATTCCCGGCACCGCCTCCGCGAACGCGTCGAGCGGAAGATCGTCGGGAAGAAAGCTCACGCCGATAGGAACCCGCGCCCCGGAGCGAAACTGCGCTGAATCGCCCGGCTCCCGTCCGTCGACACGGAAATTGCCACCAACCCCGATATACATCGGCGCGCGGTCCGGCGCCACGTCGAACACGTCGAAAAAGTGCTGCAGATAATCGCTGTGAAAGTGATACCTGTTTTGCTCGAAATTCCAGGCGGCCGCCGCGTCCACAGCGACAACCTCACCGAGCCATGCTTTGGCGCTGAGCCCGGTCGGCCGGCCGACGATTATCCCGAGGCTGAACCTTTCGGGATCCGCGAGCGCCTCGCCGGCGTTTTCTTCCTGCGCCGACGCGGTAGCGAGTCCGCCAAAGATCAGAATCAGCACGGTGAATGCGCGTATGGTAAATCGGGGCAATGGTGATTTCATACCGCTATCTTCTCCCGATACGGCGCGGGAATGCAATCGGAAAAATACGAGGGGTCTTCCACCGGGCTGCGCGGTCGGAGCCGACCATCGCTCCCGATACGGGTCTAACCGGGACCCGGATATCTGTATCGCGGGAGCGCCGGGTTTTCATCGATCACCGACAACCGTCGAACAATCTGCTCGACCGCCTTCGGGGCGTCGTCGGTAGGCACCTGACACGTACCGGCATCGGCGTGGCCCCCTCCGCCCTGCTGCTTCATAAGAGCACCGATGTTCACCGAGCACGTCTTATCGAAGATACTCTTTGCCGCCATAATAATAAGATACTGACGCTCGAATCCCCACATAATCTGTACGGACACGTTCACTTCGTCGAAAAGCGCGTACTTCACGTAGCGGTTCCCCGGCAGGATTTCGTCCTCTCCCGTGAGATCGACCACGAGAACGTTGTGCCACACAGTGCTACACCGCTTGATCTGCTCGGCAAAGCGCTCCTCATGCTGACGATAGAGCTGTACCCGCTCGGCAACATCCGGAAGCGCGAGTATTTCATCGACTTCTAACTCCAGACAGTACTCGGTCAGGTCGATCATCAACTGCTGATTGGAAATTCGGAACGTTGCGAAGCGGCCGAGACCGGTTCGCGCGTCGATAACAAAGTACAGAAGTGACCACCCGGTGGCGTGAAGAACCTCATCTTTGGTGAAATTCCCGGATGAGGACTTGTCGACCGCATCCATCAGGTCGTCCGGAATACTCGAAAACGTCGCGCGTCCGCCGAAATGGTTCCAGATGACCCTCGCGCTGCTCGGCGCGTGTGGGTCGCAGATATAGCGGGCGCTATTGCCGTTTCTGAGACTCTCGGAGAGCTGATGGTTAAAGGCAGCGGCCACCCCCTCGATAAACGGCAATCCGCTCGATATATCCCGGTCCCCGAGTTCGATGAGACGGTTCTGCACGTCTCTGGGATGAACAAACTTAACCTGCTCTATAATCCCCAGAGAGCGCAGGAGCGCGGCGGAAACCACCCCGTCAAAATCACTCTGGGTCACCAGCCGATACGGGCCGGCGTCCAACCGCACTGCTGTTTCGTCCCCCACAACGCCGATATGCTAATACGGACTCGCAGAGAGCCGCAACCGAAGAAGATGACCACTGGCGTGGTATCGGTGAGGTCATTATCATGTCCCGAATATGGCGAACCAACAGAACACCGAAGATACGTTCCTCGTATGCGATATCGGAGGAACGAATACAACATTCGCACTCATAGCCGGCGACCCTGACAGTTTCCATATCGTCGCTCGCCATCGCGAAGCGACCCAGCAGCTTTCAACCTTCGCCGAAGGGCTCGAACGGGCGTTCACCTCATTCCGGAATCAGACCGGGGCGGTCCATCCCCGACACGCGTGCGTGAGCGCCGCAGGACCGGTGCACGAAGGAACGGTGCAGCTTACCAACGCCTCCTGGAACGTTGACAGCGCGTTTCTACAGGATCGTTCGGGCGTTTCGGTGAGCCTGATTAACGATCTTTCAGCGGTATCCTACGGTGTTCCGCTGGTGAACCGTGACAATCCGCAGGAGTTTCACCGTCTTCCGCACCCCGACGGGAGCGACCCGGCTCCGAGCGGCAGTATTCGAGCGGTCGTTGCGGCGGGAACAGGATTAGGAGTGGGATTTCTCTCGGGTGACGGCGACGAGCTGCGGGTTTTTCCGTCGGAAGGCGGACACTCGACCATAGGCGATTTCGACGGCGAGACGCACGAGTTCCGCACATTTCTGCGCGAAGAGTACGGTGAGGGCCCGGAGGCTGAGATGTTCGCAAGCGGACAGGGAATTGCCTACGCCGCCGAGTTCGTACTGTCGGACGGAGGGTTCGCACACGGACGAATAGCCGAGACAGTTCGTACCGCCGATCGACACGAACGACCGGCGCTCGTGTCGCGCTACGCGGCAGAGGACAGGGATTGCCGCAGGGCAATGCGACTTTTCGTACGCATGTACGGGAAATTCGCGGCCAATATAGCGCTTACCGTTCTACCCTACGCGGGTATGTACCTCGGCGGTGGAATCGCGGCCAAGAATCTGTCTCACCTGGTCGCCGACAACTGCTTTATGACCGCGTTTCGTACCCACATTAACGAGGCGATGCAGGCTCCGCTCGCCAGAGTCCCCGTTGGGATAATTCTCGATTACGAGATATCGCTTTTCGGATGCGCCCATTGTGCCTACCTTGAATGGCGGAAAGGAGGCGCGGAATGAACGAATACGCATCCGCACGCGACACGCTCGACGAAGCGCTTGTCGCCGATATGCAGTCCCGCGGGATAGATGTCGGTCTAAGCTGCGAGATCCTCGACAGATACAACCGCGGAGACTTCGACCATCAACGTCCTGTCGAGGTTGAATCCTTACCCGATATCGACGGGAAACAGGTTATCGACGCCACCGGTGAAGTCGGCGTGGAGGTGGCTGCGAAGAACGCCCGCAAGGTGTTCGCCGAACTCGGCATCGAAGGCGCTGCGGACGAGTTCGGAACACGTAGCGGTGAAACAATACACTTCGATCACAATGCGCTGACCCGAATCGGACTCCGCCTTGTACCTCGTACCGCGTACGGGGTGCTCAACGGGGGATCGGCCACGAGCTACGCGGATGAGAAGAAAAACCGGGGGTTCAGTGACGCTCTGTTTAACCTGTTGCGTCCCCACTTCGAGTCGCTCGGGCCGAGTGTAAAAGGAAAGGCGAAGGGGCTCACTCCCGCGTTCGTCACCGAAGCGGGCAACGGTCCGTCGTTTCTCGAGCTCAAAATGCGAAGCCTCCTGATTCTCGCCAGACGCTATACCGAGGAGACCGGTCGAGCGCTTCCGGAAGATTTCAGGCCGATGTTTCAGATGACCAGCGTGAATAACGACGCTGAGATCGCAGCCGCCTACGATCGGTTTCGTGAAAGCCCGGTGCTGAGAGATCTTATCCACGCCACCGGCGTGGATATAACCCGCGTACGCACGGGCGTTCAGCCGATGATAAGCGCCTACACCCACAGCGAAGAAGGGCGCTTGAAGAGGGTATTCGACAGGGCCTACGGAGAACATGGTCGCACGCTGCCGCTTCCGGGCGGACACGGGCAGAATTTCCACGTCCTCGCGGATGTCTATCGGCAGCTTCTCAAAGACGGCTTCCGCTATGCGTATATCGGCAATGTCGACAATCTTGGATTCACCGTCGACCCCGCGCTGGTAGCCCGCTTTGCGCTCAGCGGTCGTCCGGCGGCGTTCGAGTTCGCCTTCCGCACTCCGGTAGATGTAAAAGGCGGCATCCTCGTTCAGGACCGCAGCGGAGTGCTCACGTGCGGAGACATCGGGCCGGCGGTAAGTAAGGACGAGGTGCTGCGAGCGGAAGCATCGGGTCAATCTATTCTTTTCAGCTGCGCTACCGGACTGTTCGATCTGAAGCAACTCGTGGCGGACCTTGAGCGCATACGAAAGGACTTACCGGTACGCTTCACCGATCAGGACAAGGATGCAGGGCGCTATTCGCAGGCTGAGCAGGTTACCTGGGAGGTAATCGGGATGCTCGACTCCCCACTTATTCTCGGGGTTAACAAGTATCGGCGCTTTCTTGCGGCGAAACTCCTTTCGGAAACACTTATGACAAGCGGACTGGAGCTGGACAGCCCCGACTACCCGACCGACCCCGACCCGACGCGTGATCTTCGAGCAACCGCAAAGCAGTTGCACGCCGGGCTGAACTCGGCGCTCGAGAGGGAGTACGGATTCACTACGGCGAGGGGCCGGCCGGAGCCGCTTCCGGTAAGCGACATATAACGGTCAGAACCCTGATACGCGCGGTAGTCCGCAGAGTCCGGCGCGAATGACGCGGTCGATTACCGGCTCAATCGGTCGGAGTCGATCGGCTTGAGCGCTTCAAAATCCTTGTAAAGAAGGCTGTGCTGGATGTCGGTGTTGTTCTGGTACTTACCGCGTTCGTATCGCTCGTAGTCGCCCTCGATCGTGTGGTAGAAAATCTGACAGATCTGGACGCCTGCGTAGACGCGTACCGGTTGTACACAGAAGATCTCGAGCGTCCAGTATCCCCGAAAACCTACATCGCCGAAGCCGGCGGTCACGTGAACAAACAACCCGAGCCGGCCGATACTCGATCGACCTTCGAGCATCGGCACGTACCCGTCGGTTACGGTGTACTCAACGGTGCGCCCGAGATACAGTGTCGCCGGTTCGAGTTCGAGCCCCTCGGGAGGAATTTCCACCTTATGGGAGAGATTCTCGGTGCGCATATCGAGCGTCCGTGCGTCATACACGAGCAGCTCGTTGTGCAGCCGGAGATTGTAGCTGTTCGGATTCAGCTGTGAGCGGTCGAACGGATCGATGACGATCCGATTGCCCAGATTACGCTCGATCTCGAGCCCCGATAGAATCATGAGGCGGATATCCTGGAATATAGCGTTGCAGGAGCTCTACTCACTCCGCTGTTGGCTCCCCTCTACTACCGCGCAGCCACAACGCGGAATAACATCCGGCTTGCAAAGCCGGATGCGTACTTCACGGGCGGCAGGGAAAGACACGATGACCGCGCTGCAAAGCTTCGCTACAAGCCGCTCGAGGAGCTTTACCGAAACGGTGGCAGCTTCGTCGCGAATGCGTTCGGCAAGCCGGGCGTAATCGACCGAATCGTGGACTTCGTCGCTATCGATGGGCGCGCACGCGTCGCACCACACGTCGACATCCGCCAGAAGCCGCTGCGGCCTGCGTCGCTCGTATTCGGGAACGCCGATGCACGCGGTAAGCTCCAGCCTCTCCAAGCGCACACGGACTTCGGTAGTGTTTGCCGGGCGTGAATTACTCACAAATCCGCCGTCGATGCGCTCGTTAACGCGTGGAAACGCGAAGTGCTTTCAGATCGTCTTCGAGCTCACGCTCCACGTTGCGGAAGAACACCTCTTCGTTCGCATGGAGAAACGACCGAATTCTACCGGCAAGCTCGGCGTTCCTCATTACTGGTCCGTAGGCGAGGCTCAGCCGCGGGCGCCAGTTCGCGTCGCGAACAAGATCGGTAAGCTGACGGTCGCGGACAGAGTCTATGTCCGGCAACTCGTCGGCATTCTCACTGCTGTCATCGCCGTTTCTCGCGGCCGTATGGGCTTCCACCGCACGCTCGTGGATTTCCCGGTAAAAGTCCGGCGCTTCGCCGGCGATTGTATGCATGGCTGCAAGCCAGCTCGAAGCGGACGTCTTAAGATGAAACCGCCCCCCGGTCCGTCGAGCAATAGCCGTATACACAGCATCTTTGTCTTCACCCGGGCGGATTGTTATCCGATGAGTTCCAAACCCTTGGGCGATTGCGCTGTGATCGGTTATCTGCGAATCGAACTCTCGGATATCCCCGGAAAAATCAGCGCCTTCGGGCATCTCCCCGGGAAATCGGATGGCAACCGTCCGAAGCGGCACCCCCCGCTCCTGACACTCGTTGGCGAGGAAGTAGTGTTCCTGAGCGGTCGTCGGGGTAGCGAGACCCACTAACGAAAGCTCAATGGAGAAGTCGCCCTGCCGTTTCCGTGCTTTTTTAGCGACCTTTTCGGCGAAACCCAGCATGTTATTAAACTTCACCGCGGCGCGTTCGGCATCGCCCGGTCGAAAACGTACACTGATTGTCCCAAGATTCACCGACCGTCCGGAATAACCACGGCGTATTCGCCGCTGCTCTTTTGTCGAAAGCGAGCCAAACGCTTCCTGCAACCCGCGATTATCGAGCCCGTCAACGTCGTCTCGAGCGTACTCCCGGGCGTCGATTGTATACATACTCGGCTGCACCCGAAGGGCCTCACCGAGGCGCACCTCCGAAGGCATTTCATCCGCATCGGCACCGAATCCGTCGGTCAGCCCCTCCTGAAACGCCGCAAAGACGGCGTCGGCGAATGCTTCATCGAGCCCTCGCCCGGCGGCCTCGAGCTCCCGAAAGCTCTGCTGTGCGATGACAGGAAACACGTTGTAGCGCTTCGCGAGTCGCACGTGAACGGGCGTGGTCAGCCCCAGCCGGTCGCCGAAGCCGATACTTGTCGTAACCGACTCGTCCGGCACTCGAGGTACGAGAAATGGGAAAATCTGCTGAAGCGTTGCCGCGTTTCTCGGTGTCATAGCCACTTCGGCGGCGTAAAACCCCTCGACACGAGTTGGTTTTCCACCAAACGGACTGCGAAAATCGTTCGAAGAGCAGGCGAGCAGCGTACGCGCGTCGCCGTCCCGCCCGACGACGTAGAGTACATTGTCGTTCCAACGGCAAGAAGAACGGTACACACCCGAGCGTCCGGCTGTGTAAAGCGGATCGCGTGCTCCCGTAGCGGCGTCGAGCGCTTGCTGGGTCTGATTCAGCAACTTATTCCGGGCAACCACCCGTGCTATGTCTCTTATCATTTTATCTACCTCTGATACCTGTCTACTGTACATTTCGTTGCCGACATATTCTGCCGCAATCGAATACACCCATAGGCACTGCCTCGAAAGGCACTGTCTCGAAGTATGACGCGAAATCCCTCACCCTGCAATGTCGCTTTTCCAGGCAAGAATGTGCGCATCTAGACGTACCCTTTTTCGCTCCGTGAAGCGGTAAACACCGACCCTGAAACACCCGCTTTCGACCCTGCCGTGCAGAAATACAGCACGGCCGCTGCGATATGAGCAAAGTCGCCTGCTCCGTCGGGGCCGGCCGGATGATCGTCGTCGCAAACCACGGCATTTACCCTGATGTGGAAATCGGCGAGTTCGCTCGCCGTACTTCGTGTAAGCGCCTCGATAGCCGCTCGTGCCGCCGGTAACGCATGAGCTCCACCACCGCTTCGAACCCGCCCCGACGGCAGAACGGTCACCACGCTGCCGGCGATTCGCTCCTGCATCCACTTCGCCGCAAACCCTCTTGTGGGAACAAGCATACCGCCCAGCACGCCCATTTCCACCGTAGTACGAAATTTCTTCATATCGATATCGAAAAGCTCTGCTTCGTAACGTGGCGGCGCGAGCGCGTTGACGAGAACGCCGGGGACCGACGCGTGCAGACATGTCTCTTCGAATCCCGCCGAAACAGAGTCATCGCTACCGGGATCTACCGTCAGGGCGTGCAGCGAGGATTCCCGGTTCCCGATACCGAGATCGGCAAGCCGTTCGGTCACAAGCTTGACGAAGTCAACCTCCGACACCGTGTCACCGGCGCGGTCTTCGTCCGCCGGCGTGCTATCGGCGTCTGATCCGACATCCGGGGCCGACCTCGGCTCGGGCGGCTCCCAGAGCGTGACATCGGCCCCGGCGCAAACGAGCGCGACGGCCACGTCGATACCGACCGGAGTCCCATCTCCTATAACAACTGCCGACTCGCCGCTGAGGTCGAACATGGCGCCTGGCTGAGAAGCCGTAGAGCGTCCGGTCATCGCCTGCTTTGCTCCGATTCGGCGGCGGACCGCAGGATTGCCTCGGTCTCTTCCCAGCCGATACAGGCGTCGGTAATCGAAACGCCGTAGGACAATGTCTCCTTCGGCCCGACTTCCTGCCGGCCCGGATGCAGGTTGCTCTCGATCATGACACCTCGTACCGCCCGGGTGCCTTCGGCCCGCTGTCGAAGCACGTCCTCGAGAACAAGCCGCTGGCGGGCCGGATCCTTCCGGCTGTTACCGTGACTGCAGTCGATAACAAGCTGACCCGGTAATCCCGCCTTTGCAAGGACATCGGCGGCGCTCGCCACGTGTCCCGCGTCGTAGTTGGGGCCGCTCCTTCCCCCGCGAAGAATCAGGTGCCCGGACGGGTTGCCGGTTGTATTGAGAACACACGTTCGCCCTTCCTGGTCGATACCGATGAAGCTATGAGGGTGCATGCTCGAGGCCATAGCGTTCACCGCCGTATCCACGTTTCCGTCGGTTCCGTTCTTATACCCCACCGGCATGGACAGGCCGCTCGCCATATCGCGGTGAGTCTGGCTTTCGGTAGTCCGCGCTCCGATGCTTGCCCAGCTCATCAGGTCGGCGGTGTACTGCGGTACAATCGGGTCGAGCACTTCGCTTCCCGCCGGCATTCCGATATCCGCCAGGAAACCAAGCAGCTCGCGCGCCGTCCGTAAACCCGTGGAAATGTCGTACGTCCCGTCGAGGTTCGGATCGAGCACGAGTCCCCGCCAGCCGAGCCGCGTGCGGGGTTTTTCGAAGTATACCCGCATGACGATAAGCAGATTATCCGAAAGCGCTTCACGAATTTCGGCGAGCCGTTCGGCGTACTCGCGCGCGGCTTGCGGATCGTGAATCGAGCACGGCCCGACAATTACGAGAAGGCGATCATCGGCGCCCGAAAGAACCGCTTCGATCTCCGCTCGACCGCGGGCAACAGTCGCCTCGCGGGTGCTGCCGGCGGGAATGGCTTCTTTGAGCTCGCGCGGGGGTATGAGCGGAACGAGTGATTCAATTCGTATATCGTCTGTACGTGCCATAGTCGTCCTGATGTTGAAGTGAAGAACCTCGAGTATAGTGCGGCCGGCCGCCGGCGTTCAACGGGACCGCCGAAGCGGCATGGTCATACACCGCGGACCACCGCCTCCTCGCGCGAGCTCGGCGCCGGCAAGCGCGATGGCAGCCCGCGGAAGCGACGCTGCGGTCTCTCCGGTTGCCTTGGGCGACTCTCGAGTCGCCCGGGGCGACTCTGGAGTCGCCCGGGGCAATCCTGCCGCCCCGGAGGAGGGTCCGGAAGCCGCCGTTCGGGCCGCACCGCCGCCCGGGACAATTTCGTCTGCCTCTACCACGGGATAGCCCGCCCGGTCGAGCGCTTCGAGGGTGTAGCGATTACAGTCGTAGACGACTATACGCCCCGGCGAGAGTGCGAAGGCGTTGGTACCGCTGAGCCATTGCTCTCGTTTTTGATGAACGATGTCGCTTCCGCCGCATACAACCGGCTTGAGATCGACCCCGGCGCCTTCGAGCGCTTCGAGAAGCGTGCCCGAATCGTATACCGACGGCGAATGTGTCGGGGACAAATCCATGCGCACGCTGCGCAGCGCGCCGGGCCCCCACATCGCAGGGGCGTGCACGAGCGCGTGATCGTAGTCGATACGGGTGAAGACCATGTCGAGATGGATGCAGCTGCGGGTCGAAGGCAGCAGACAAGCGATAAGCGTCACAGGCCGCTCGTAGATCGCGACGACCGCTTCGGCGAGCATATCCACCGCGCGCGTCGAGCTTCGCTCGCTGATACCCACGACCAGCAGATCGTCGCGGAGTACGTGGACATCCCCGCCCTCGAGGCGGACCGATCGCTCGGCGCCGGTGGTGGACGAGCAAAACATCGACCTCAAAAAATCCGATCCCCCGTCGAACAGTGGTTCCATCTTCTCGCCGGTGAGAAATCGAAACACGGTACTGTTGACCGCCGCCTCGCCGTCTCGCACCGCGTGCGCCATAGCGGAAACAGCGGGCCGGTCGCCGATGACGAAGCCGGCATCGCGCATGAAATAAAGGTTGGGGAGCGGCGGAATATCCCATGTCCGCTGTGAGAGATAGTCTTCGAGATTGTCGTGACGTTTGCGAAGGCCGGTCACCACCGCTCGCGTAAGGTCGAGCGACGACATTGCTTCGAGCTCATCGCGCCGCCGCCGGGCAGGTTCGTGCGCACACAGTCGATCGAGTAGATGTACTCGAAGTTCGGGAGCTTCGAGCGCCCGCGCGAGGAGGTGGGTGAGTTCGTATACCTCCGCGTGCGCGTTGAGCACGTTCACCAGCCTGCGGTGTTCGGCGGCAACCGTGGCGATCGGGATAATATCGTTATAGAGGAGCTCGCCGGCGCGGTCGGGCGCCATCTGTTCTACTTCGGCGCCGGGCGTGTGCACGATAACGGCTTCGAGGGGATCGATTTCGCTGACAATGTTCAACTTCACATCCGGCATTGTATGGCGCTGCGGGAGACGGCGTCCAGCTCGCGTCGCTCTGATTCCCGGGCGCCGCGGGAAGCGCGGGCTGCACACGGGCGCCGCGGGAAGCGCAGGCTGCACCCGGGCTCGGCGGGAAACGCAGGCTGCACAC